>JBEPXR010000109.1:0-8232 GCA_041641775.1 Desulfobia sp.
TGATCTTCAACGCCCCTGACCCTGGGAAGATTTGGATCATAATCGGTTTTTATCATGATTCCCCGGTTTGCATGATCTTTTTTGCTGAGCAGCAGGATATGATCTATTAGGGCGTGGACATCGACCATGGTGTATTTGCCGGAAGTGGGCCGGTTAAACTCCTGGAGGCCGATGATCAGATCCCGCATCCTTTTACATTCCCCGATGGCCATGTCGACCAGTTCGGCATCCTTGTCATCGAGAGCGGCCCTTCTCCTGATACCTTTGACTATCGACATGATGCCCTGCAGGGGATTGTTGAACTCATGGGCAATCGAGGCGCTAAGGCTGCCGATGGCCGAAAGTTTCTCGGCCTGGAGCAGTTGCCTGTGGGTCACTTCCAGTTCCCGGCTGCGTTCCTCTATCATTTCTTCCAGGCAGAGCAGTAAATTGTGGTTGGCAAAAAGCGCACCAACCCTTTGGGCGAAAAGGTTCAGGAGATGTTCGTCCACCTGTTCGTAGGGTTTGCCCTGCCGAAAGGCCGACAGCCCCCCCACTATTTCATCCCCTACATTGATGGGATTCAGGATGCCGGTAGTGGCGTTGAGCTGCTTCACCATCTCCTGATCCGCTCTGGGGTCCTGACTGAGATCTGCTACCAGAACCGGGCTCCCCTGGGCGGCCACCCAGCCGCAGAGGGTGCCGTCGTCCAGGGGGAGGGTGAGGTCTTTGACATATTCCGCTCCCTTTCCGGCTGCCGCCACATAGGTGAAGCTTTCTCCGGTCTGATCAATCAGGGGCATCATGGCTGTCTCCGCCTCCATCAGGTCCAGAAGTCCCTGACAGACGAGATTGCAAAAGTGGTTTATATCTTTTTCGGCTGAAAGCAGCTCCTTGACCCAGGAATCCAGTTTTTCCAGACCTTGTCGGTGACGTGATTTTTCCAGTTCGGCCTTCCTGACCTCCGTGATATCTTCGAAGGAGCAGTGGATCTGCAGGAAGTTGCCCTCCTCGTCGTAGCGGCCCCTGCCGGCAAAAGAAGCCAGGAGAACGGACTGATCCTTCCTGATCATCTCAAATTCAGCCAATCCGCAGTCCCCATGTTTTTTCACTATGGGATATTCATCCCTGAAGTTTTCAGCGCTTTCCGGTCTCAGAAAGTCGGTGAAAGGTCTGCCAATCACCTCCTGATATTCGTAGCCCAGATGATCCAGCCAGGCCTGATTGACTTCCAGGATATTCCCCTGATCATCCAGGGACTGCTGGGGTATCGGAGAGTTATGGTAGAGTTTCCGGAAACGTTCTTCGCTCCGGCGCAGGAGTTCCTCGGTTTCTTTCAGTCTGCTTATATCAATTGCCACTCCCCGCATACCCCTGGTTGTGTCGTTACGGATTATGGTGCGGCTGTAGACCAGAACCGGAACTCGGTTGCCCTTCCTGTCCATCATGAAATATTCATGGGCAACGCTCTCCCCGCCCCTGTATACCCGATCCATGTTCTTCGTTACCCTCTCCCTGTCTTCCGGGGCAAAGAGCTGCAGGATGTGATAGTTCCTGTCGAGGTCCTCCCTGGCATAACCCATTTTTTCCAGGGCCTCCCTGTTGGCATAGGTGACATGGCCGTCGAGGTCCAGCTCACAGACCATCACGGGCAGAAGGTCGACCAGTTCTTCGAATCTGGTCCGGCTCTCTTCCAGAGCCTTTTGCGAGGTAAGCCATCGTTGACCGGTGAAGCGGACAAGAAGGAGTCCGATTGCACTGACCAGGAGAAAAAGCAGAGCCGTGAACAATGTCGTGGTCCAGATGGAGGGCAGAAAACCGCTTATTATCTCATCCTTGTCTTTGCAGAGGACCAGCCCCCAGCCATTGTCAAGCCGGCAGATTGCGGTCAGCCACTGCTCACCCTCTTCCGTGCTGTAATCGTTACAGATGCAGGACGGATTGCCGGATTGGGGATTCGGCTCATTTTCATCCAGGCGGGCCAGAAATTCCAGGACCATGTTTCGATCACGGTATTTTTCCTGATTGGCGGGGGTAACTTCCATCTCGGAATGGGCAAGGAGTTTACCCCGGCGATCGAGCACCATGGCCCTGACAAATTCTTTCAGGTTGGTAGACTCGAGGATCGTGGCCAGATCCCCGGGATGGCAGACGCCCCCTAAGTAGCCTATAACCCCCTCCCGGTCGCTGTCCAATAGAGGGGTCATGATAACCATGGAAAGCTGTCCGTCAGCTCCCAGGATGCTGTCTGAAATAACCGGCTGGTTGGTCTCCCGTATTTCCCGGAAGTAAGGGCGGTCATCCAGGTTGAATTTTTCCCTGTGAATCTTCTTCTGGACTGTGTAAGGCTGAGCCAGGTAGTGGTCGCCGCTGGGCAGAATAATAAATGCCCTGGAAAATTCGGTCTTCTTGAGCAGGTCATTTAGAATGACACGTTTCCTGCCTTCCAGGTTTTCGGGTATGCCGCGGTAGCTGATATCAATCCGATCGGTGTGGGGGAGGGAGGTGAATTCAGGAAGGGAGGATACGAGTTCAAGATGTTTTCTGGTCTGTGAAAGAAAGATATCCAACTGGCTCTTGATCCGGTAGGATATCTGGCCCAGTTGTCTTCTTTCCTGGCTGATATCGATTTGCAGAGTGTGGTGGTAGTGGTAGAGGCCGACCAGAAGAATGGCAGTAATGGTGGTTGCTGCATAAATGGCAATAATTTTTCTAACCGGGAACCGGGGCTCCCTCTCATGCGGGGTGGTCATTTTTCCCCCATCTGCAGCTCAGGTTGACCTGCTGCTCTCTTGACGTCAGCTCATCATTTCTACTTATAGACTATCTCGTGCCCTCCCCGTTAGTCAAACAGATATTTCAAGAAGTTTCCACAATCCCACCCATCGGATCACAGGTTATTCTGGCGGTGGATCAACAGCAAACCTACCACAGTCATGGTCAGATGGATGGTCCAGGAAGCAGGGGCCGAAGGCATCAGCTCCGCCCTGCTCAGGGCTTGGGAACCGTTCCAGGCCGCCCAGGCCAAAAAGGCCAGCAGGCAGCTGGCCGGTATGGTCATGGTGAGTTCCCAGGAAAAACGACGGTGCAGAAGCAGCATGACCGGCAGGGCCAGGATGAGCAGCGGCAGACCCAGAAAAATCAGGGAAAGGCGGCGGTTCATCTCTATGAAGGTATCACTCTCACCCAGACGCTTTTCGGCTAGACCTCTTCTGATCAACGCGCTGAGCGAAAGGTGGTCCTTCAGGATGACAGGATTGAAGAAGTCCTTCGGCTTCTCCGGGAGCTCGACTTTCCTTTCGGTAAATACCTCAATGCCGAGGCCCCCCCCCTCTTCAGTGGTCACTATCCGCCCCTTTTCAGCCAGCCAGCCGTTCCTGGTCCAGATCAGGGTATCTGCTTGCAGATACAGAGAGGATTTATAGTCTGCATCCCATTGCGTGTAGCTGAGACCGTGGAGCTGCTGTTTCCCCGGGGTTTTACTTGAAAAGGAGTAGATGCCTTTCTCTCCTTTGTAGTAAAAAAGATCGTTGCGAAGTATACCCCCCGTCACCTTGTTTTTGACCTCTTTCAACCAGATTTCGTCCGTCTGCATATTGCTGGTCGGGAGTATCCATTGGGCGTTGACCACGGCAAGAATGGTGGCGAGCAGGGAGGCGGCCAGCAGAGGGAGAATAATCCGGGCCAGGCTGATGCCTGCGGCGTTAAGGCTCATGACCTCGAGATGACGGTGCATAAGGCCAAGACTGGTCACCCCGGCCAGCAGGATGCCCACTGGAGAGATCTGATGAAATATCAGGGGCGTCTTCAGGAGAAAATAGGTAAGAGCGAGATCCATCGGTTTACCCGCTTCCTGGAAGTCGTCTATACGCTCGACGAAATCCACCAGGAGATAGATGGAGACCAGTCCCGCCAGGACCAGCAGGAACTGGAACATGAAGTTGCCTATGATATAGCGGTCCAGAATCTTCATGTCAGCATCTATTTTTTTCGGCTGGTACGATTGACCCACAGGGAAGTGAAAGGACGCAGAATTCGCTCAAGTGGAGACTCGCTCATTTTATCCTTGGTGGCCAGCAGGTAGATGGCCAGGATAGCGAAAAGCGCATTCGGGGTCCACATTGAAAGAGCTATATCCATTCCATTTTCGGCAGCCGCCTTGGCGCCGGTCAAAATGACATAGTAGACGATAAAGAGCAGCAGCCCAAAAGGCAGGGCTACGGCTCTTGAACCCGGTCGACTGCGGATGGCAAGAGGAAGGGCCAGGATAGTGAGCAGAAAACAGCCTGCTGCCAGGACCAGCCTCTTATGGTATTCGATCAGCTTGCTTATGGCCTCTTCCTCTTCGTGGCCCTGTTTTCTGGCAAAGGCCAGCAGTTCTTCCTGGGTCATGCCCTTTTTCCCGAAAGCCGAGGCTTTGTCGCGCTGCAGAAATTCGGGGTGCTGGAGGGGAAAGCTCAGAGAGTATCTATCAAACTGTATAGTTTCGCTGATCTCATCATTCTGGTTTTGTACTGCAGTATGATGGATGGTGCCGTCTTCAAGGATGACTTCCAGGAGAAGCTGTTCAGGTCTGGCCTTGAACCTTCCTGCAGAAGCCGTTATGATCGTGGGGCTTCCGCCTTCTCTGGCGTCGGATAGATAGACCCCCTGCCATCTCCGGGAATCGGGGCTGATCCGGTCGATGTAAAAAACGACTTTGCCGATTGCCTGACTGAACTGATTTTCTTTGAGCCCTTGGTCAAATTTTTCCGAAGCTATCTTAAAGAGCAGTTTTTCAGTGGCCACCGTGGAGGCCGGGATGAGGGCGGTGCCCATATAGAGAGTGAGAGCGGCGGAGATCAATGCGAACAGGGCTACAGGGGGAAGCAGGTTGTTCGTCCCCATACCCACGGACTTGAGGGCGATGATTTCGTTGTCCGTCACCATCCTGCTGAAGCAGAGAATGACCCCTAGCATGCTGGACATGGGAACGGCGAAAAGCAGAAGGCTGGGGACCAGGTAGAAACATAACCTGATAAAATCGGCGAAGCCTACCCTGAATTCGATAATCAGGTCAAACAGCGGCAGTATATTGCCCAGGAAGAGGATTCCTCCCAGAACGAGAAGAGAGGCGAGAAAGGGAACTATCGTTTCTGTGAGGATGTAGGAGTAGAGAAGAACGGGCATATCTATCTTCTGGCCAGGAGGTAACCGAGAAAGACCAGGGAAATCCCTGCCAGGTTACTGATTATCATATAGACGAAGGCGGTCTTGTATTCTCCTGCTTTAACCAGCTGGGCCGCCTCCCGGGCAAATGTGGAAAAGGTGGTGAACCCACCCAGCAGGCCTGTGAAGATGAAAAGCCGCCACTGGGGAAGAAGGCGGGTCTCCTCGAAAAAGGCCCAGAGATAGCCGATAAACAGGGAGCCCAGCAGGTTGACGGCCAGAGTGCCGTAAGGAAAGGAGACTGGTGCGACCCTCTGCACCATCGTAAAAAGAAGGTAGCGTAAAAGGGCGCCAATTCCGCCTCCGCCGGTGACCGCTATGATTTTCCACATAAAGTAATTGAGTTATCCCGCCTGCTGGTGGTAAATTGCTCGGTTCAGTCGGACTAATTTAGCACAAAAGTTGGAAAGTTTTAAGTTTTAATTGCCGGGACAGCCTTGGCAAAAGGCTTCGGCCGCAATCTGAAAAAGTGTACTCCCGACCGTAATTTCTGCCTGGTAAATATGATCATAGAATCCAGAAAAACCATAGTCCAGTCCATCGAGGTGGCGGCTCGCCCCCCCAGTCTTCAGGATAATACGGGTGATCTCGACCGCCTCAGGAATCTCCTGCAGGAGCGGGTTCGGATAGAACCGTACATTGGTTACCGGAAGATGGCTAACCTGGCTGGTCTCTTCAGAAAGGCAGGTTTCCAGGGGTATGGGGTCATCAATGATATGGGTGAATGGCTGAAGCTGGTAGATTTCCTGCCTGAAACCCCGGCTATCCTGTCTGCCATGGCCCTCGATCTCGGAACCACCCATCTCGAGGCAAGTCTGCTCAATCTTCTGGACGGCTCGGTCCTTGATCGGGCCACCACCCCCAACCGGCAGATTGACTACGGTGAAGACATTCTGACCCGAATCCATTTCGCCGCCGAAAAAAAAGGTCTTGCCCTTCTCCAGAAGGCCGTCCTGGCGTCTGTCGAGGAACTGGCGTCTGTCCTTTCTTCCAGGTCCGGAATCGCTGCGGAAGATATCAGGGCACTGGCGGTTTCTGGCAACACCACCATGACCCACCTGTTCCTGGGACTCGATACCCACCATCTCTGCCGGGAACCTTACATACCTCTGGTCAACCGGCCTGATATCTGCGAGGCCGACGATCTGGGCCTCAATATCCATCCCGATGCTCCGATCTGGCTTATGCCCAGCGTGGGGAGCTACTTCGGCGGCGATCTTATCTCCGGCATCCTGAGCAGCGGCCTGGCTGAGAGGGAGGAAGTCTCCATGTTGATTGACGTGGGGACCAACGCCGAAGTCGTCCTTGGCAACAGGGACTGGCTGATCGCCTGCGCAGGAGCAGCCGGCCCCGCCCTGGAAGGAGGTATTGCCAGTATGGGTATGAGAGCCGGGACCGGGGCTGTCGAGCGGATCAGAATCGACCTGGATGCCCTGTCTGTCAGTTACCAGACCATCGGTAATGTCCACCCCAGAGGATTATGCGGCTCCGCGATAATCGATCTTGCCGCCAACCTCTATCTGACAGGACTCATTGATATCAGGGGGAAGTTTCGTAAGGACCGCTGGCCTGAGAGATTTACCGAAACCGACCAGGGTACAGCTTTTATAGTGGCTCCGGAAGAGGAGACAGGAAGCAGGCCGGTGGTTTTCAGCCAGGTGGACATGGACGCCATGATGCGCTCCAAGGCGGCCATGTATGCCATTCTGTCTACCCTGACCGCCCAGGTCGGTCTCAACTTTGAAGATCTTGACAAGATTTATGTTGCCGGCTCCTTTGGCAGGCATATAGATCCCAGGCAGGCCATAGTTCTGGGTATGCTTCCAGATCTGGACCTGGGAGTTTTTGAACCGTTGGGCAATTCCTCACTGGCCGGGGCCGAGTCGGTGCTGCTTGACGGAGAAAATCGCCGGAAGTGCCATGAGATAACGAGAAGAATCACCTACCTTGAACTCAACGTGAACCATGATTTTATGATCCGTTTCTCCGGTTCCAGGATCATTCCCCATACGGATGCTTCTCTGTTTCCCTCAGTCCCAAGTCCGCCCTGAAGAATCCTGCTCTCGCCGGGGGAAGACTGGCGGGAAACTGCTTGAAGGCATAAGTGATAATTATTATTATTTAATCTATTGTCAATGAATAAACATGTACCTGCAATGAGTTACGATGAAGCCTGGACGTATCTTGATAATCTTCAGTTTTTCAAGATAAAGCTCAGACTCTCTGAAATGTCGGATTTTCTGGCCAGGACAGGTAATCCCCATCATCGCCAGAAATTCATCCATATCGGGGGGACAAACGGTAAAGGCTCTGTAGGGGCCACCCTGCTGACCCTTCTTTCCCGCTCAGGTTATCAGGTAGGACTGTATACCTCTCCCCACTTGAGTTCGGTGCGTGAACGCTTCAGAATCAACGACAGCTTCATTTCAGGAGAGGAGTTTGCCGAGACAGCCAGCCTGATCCGCGATTCTCTGGGAAATAGCCGGATCACCTATTTTGAGTTCACCACGGCACTGGCTCTTCACTGGTTTGCCGCCCGCAAAGTTGACCTGGCCATTATGGAGGTGGGGCTGGGCGGCAGACTGGATGCCACCAATGTTGTCGATCCCCTGGTAAGCGTGATTACCAATGTTTCCTTGGACCATGAAATGCATCTGGGCAATACCGTGGCGCAGGTCGCGGCTGAGAAAGCCGGAATAATCAAAGCAGGCGTTCCCCTTATTTCAGGGGTCGCCGATGACGAGGGCAGAGAAGTGATTGAAGCAGCCTGCCGAGAGAAAGGTTCGGACCTCTATATTCTCGGCAGAGATTTCCAGGCAGTGCGAAACAGCAATGCCACCTGGAATTATACAGGCTGGAGCGGCCGGGTCTACAGCAATCTGGCAACCAGGCTCAAGGGCGGTTACCAGGTGGATAATGCGGCCCTCAGCCTGGCTGTCCTGGAGAGTCTTGCCGGTTATGGATTCAAGTTCAAAGAAAGGGAAGTCAGGGAGGGGTTGCCCATGGTGAGCTGGCCGGGGCGACTTGAGCATTTTCAGAAAGACG
>JBEPXR010000110.1:0-8170 GCA_041641775.1 Desulfobia sp.
AACTCAGGTTTACTTGAAGGAGAATACAAGATGGCAACAACCAACAATAAAGCGGTTCAATGGGACCCCACGGATCTCAAGGAGAAAATGCTCGCCAAGTATCCGCCCAAAGTGGCCCGCAAACGCGCCAGGCAGATATTGATCAACGAGGCCAGGGAAAAAGAGACCCCGGAGATCTCTGCCAACGTCAGGACCATACCCGGAATCATCACCATGCGGGGTTGCACCTATGCCGGCTGCAAGGGCGTGATCATGGGACCGACCCGGGATATCGTCAACATTACCCACGGCCCCATCGGCTGCGGCTTCTACTCCTGGCTGACCCGGCGCAACCAGACCGATGCCGGAAGCGACGGAGAAAACTACATGACCTACTGCTTCTCCACGGACATGCAGGAGCAGGACATCATCTTCGGCGGCGAGAAGAAACTGAAAAAGGCGATCCGGGAGGCCTACGACCTCTTCCATCCCAAGTCCATCGCGGTCTTCGCCACCTGCCCGGTGGGCCTGATCGGCGACGACATCCACTCGGTTACCGCAGAAATGAAAAAAGAGCTGGGCGACTGCAACGTCTACGCCTTCAGCTGTGAAGGATACAAGGGGGTGAGCCAGTCAGCCGGCCACCATATCGCCAACAACCAGGTATTCCGGCACATCGTCGGGGAAAACGATAAAGAGAAACCGGGGGAATACAGAATCAACCTGCTGGGCGAGTACAACATCGGCGGCGACGGCTTCGAGATCGACCGCATCTTTCAGGAGTGCGGGATCACCAATCTGGCCACCTTCTCCGGGAACTCGACTTACGACCAGTTCGCCTCGGCCCACCAGGCCGACCTTAACGCCGTCATGTGCCACCGCTCCATCAACTACGTGGCGGACATGCTGGAGACCAGGTACGGCATTCCCTGGGTCAAGGTGAACTTCATCGGGGCCGAAGCCACCGCCAAGTCGCTCCGCAAGATCGCCCGGTATTTCGGGGACAGGAAGCTGATCGACCGGGTGGAGGAAGTTATCTCCGAAGAGATGCCCGAAGTCAACAGGGTCCTGGAAGAAGTGCACCCCCGGACCGAAGGCAAGACCGCCATGCTCTTTGTCGGCGGCTCCCGGGCCCATCATTACCAGGAGCTCTTCAAGGAGATGGGTATGAAGACCATCTCCGCCGGTTACGAGTTCGCCCACCGCGACGATTACGAAGGCCGGGAGGTTCTGCCGTCCATCAAGCTTGATGCGGACAGCCGCAACATCGAGGAGCTGGAAGTCGAACCTGATCCCCAGCGCTTCAAGCCGCGCAAGAGCGCCGAAGAAATGGAAGCCCTGGAGACAGAAGGACTGGCCTTCAAAGAATACGAGGGGCTGATTCCTGATATGGAGAAAGGCACCGTGGTTATCGACGACCTCAACCAGTACGAAGCGGAAAAACTGGTGGAGATCATGAAGCCCGACATCTTCTGCGCCGGAATCAAGGAGAAGTACTCCATCCAGAAACTGGGTGTCCCCATGAAGCAGCTCCACAGCTATGATTCGGGCGGACCCTATGCCGGCTTCAAGGGGGCTGTCAATTTCTACAGGGAGATCGACCGTCTGGTCAACAGCAGGGTCTGGGGGTACATGAAAGCCCCCTGGCAGGAAAATCCGCAGCTGTCCGGGGCCTACGTCTGGGAATAAGGGAAGCCTGAAAAACTGTTTTCGAACCAGGTGACTGATTTTTAAGGCACCCATAAGCTGGAACTCTTCTTGGCAGGGATCGGGGGCGGAGACCTTCGGTGCCGATCCCGATATCGATTGCGAATTTTGACGACGAGGAAATACAAATGCTACTACGACATACACCCGAAGAAATACATGAGCGCAGTGCCCTGGCCATCAACCCGGCCAAGACCTGCCAGCCCATAGGCGCCATGTACGCCTCTCTGGGCATCCACGGCTGCCTGCCCCACAGTCATGGCTCCCAGGGCTGCTGCGCCTATCACCGCAGCACCCTGACCAGGCATTACAAGGAGCCCATTTCGGCCGGGACCAGCTCCTTTACCGAGGGGGCCTCGGTTTTCGGGGGCCAGGCCAACATGCTGCAGGCGATCACCAACATCTTCAGCGTATACGACCCCGAGGTTCTGGCGGTGCACACCACCTGCCTGTCTGAAACCATCGGCGACGATCTGAAGCAGATCAGGATCAAGGCCCTCAAGGAAAACAAGATTCCTGAAGGCAAGACCATGATCAGCGCCTCGACCCCGAGCTACGCGGGATCGCACGTCACCGGCTTTGCAAACATGGTCAAATCCATGGCCGAAGTGGCTGAAAAAACAGGTAAAAAGAACGGCAAGGTCAACATCATTCCTGGCTGGGTCGAACCTGCTGATATGGAAGAGATCAAGCGAGTCACCAGAATGATCGGGGTAGAGACCATCATGTTCCCGGATACCTCCGGAGTGCTCAACGGTCCGCTTTCCGGGGAGTACAGGATGTTTCCCGAGGGCGGCACCACTGTAGCCGAACTGAAATCCGCCGGGGATTCCACCGGTACCCTGGCCCTGGGTGAATGGTGCTCGGCTGATGCGGCCCGTGAGCTGGACAGCACCCACAAGGTTCCCTGCAAGATCCTGGATATGCCCTTCGGCCTCATGGCCACGGACCGGTTCATCGATGCCCTGCGGACCATCGCCGGGGTCAACGTCCCGGACGAACTGGCCCTGGAGCGAGGCCAGCTGGTGGACATGATCTCGGACATGCACCAGTACCTCTACCACAGGAAGGTGGCCATAGCCGGCGACCCGGATCAGGTCATAGCTATGACCGAATTCCTGGTCTCCATGGACATGTATCCCGTCCACATCGTCACCGGCACTCCTGGCAAAAAGTTCGAAAAGAGGATCCGCGAGATCACCAGCGACATACCCTGTGAAGTCAACGTCAAGGCCAGGGGCGATCTCTTCCTGCTCCACCAGTGGATCAAAAATGATCCGGTGGACCTGATTATCGGCAATACATATTGCAAGTATATTGCCAGAGACGAAGACATCCCTCTGGTGCGCTGGGGCTTTCCCATTCTCGACCGCCAGGGTCACCAGTATTTCCCGACGATCGGCTACAAGGGAGGTCTGCGCCTCCTGGAGAAAATCCTCGGGGCAATCCTGGACCGCAAGGATCGGGACGAGCCTGAGCAGAGTTTCGAACTGGTTCTGTAATAGAGTTCTCTCGCCGAGGCGCAGGGGACGCGGAGAAGAGCTTTATTATTCTTAACGCCTTCAGCGTCTTGGCGAGAGTTATACTGTGATGATTTCGAGACGAGAAAATGAACGTCATTCCCTTTCCCATGAGCAAACGACCAATACTGGCTGGGTCCGTGGAGCGACAGGGTACACATCTGCTCCTGCCCGTTGCTCCACGGGCCAGTGCCAGGATCCGTTTTGCAGCCTCGGATTTCGAGTCTGACAGAGTTCTGTTGCCGGAAAACGTGCCCACTTTGTTGAAACAGATGATCGCCGAAGGCAACCCTCCAGGGGAGATTATCCTTGCAGGCCCGGGAGATCCCTTGGCTGCCCCTCATCAGACCTGTAAGACGCTGGAGAAGATTCGAGGCTGTTGCCGCGATCTTTCCATACGCATGCTCACCCTCGGCATGGGGATGGAGCACCATGCTGAAAAGATGGCCCGGAAGGGACTCGGTAAAATAACCCTGCTGGTCGATGCGGTTGCCGAAGAAGTAGCAGCCAGGCTTTACGCCTGGATTCGGCCCGGAACCAAAACCATTCCCCTGTCCAGGGCGATTCCCGTTCTCCTGGAGGAACAACAACAGGCGGTGTCCCTCTGCCTGCAAAACGGGATCGAGGTTACGATCCGGACAACCGTCTATCCCGGCTACAACGATGAACATATCGAGAAAATTGCCGGGAAGATGGCGGCGCTTGGAGCCGCAAACATGGAAATCGTGCCGTTTCAGAAGCACTCTGAGATCGACCTGCAGGATGCAGACGACAGGCTGATGGAATCCGTCCTCAATCAGGTTCATGGATACATCCCGGATGCCGCCATACTGCATGAAGATGCCATAAAAGGACAGACAGCCACCGGATCGAGCTGCCAGTCCTCATGCGGTGAAAACCGCCCGGGGGCACCCCCCCTGACCGCTCCCCGCAGGGAGCGGCCCAATACCGCAGTGACCAGCTCAAACGGGATGGACATCGACCTGCACCTGGGCCAGGCAAGAGAGGTCCTCATTTACGGCCCCAGGGAAGACGGTCTTACCTGTCTGCTTGAACGACGGCGGCTTCCAGAACCCGGAGGCGGCGAGCGCAGATGGCAGGATCTCGGAGAAATGCTCGAGGACTGTTTCGCCCTGCTGACCGCCGGAGCAGGTGATACGCCGAGAAGAGTACTGGCCGGCAGCGGCATCACCGTGCTCATCAGCGAAGACGGCACCGAAGGCACGGTTGACGCCCTCTACGGCGGCGGCAGGAAGAGAAAGAAAAAATAAACGCAAAGAAGTTACCCCTCGCAGAGGCGCTGGGGACGCGGAGAAAGGCTTTGTTGCCCTTGGCGAACTCAGCGCCTTGGCGAGAGACATTATAATAGAACAAACTAAAATATCAGGAGAATAAACATGACAACCCCCGAACGACAAATACTCGTCTGCCAGAGCTTTCGTGTTGCAGGAGATAAAAAAGGCATCTGCCACAAACAGACCGACGGCTTCCTGCAGTACCTGGAAGAAGAAATACTGGACCGGGGCCTGGACTGCCTGGTCAGCGCCACCACCTGCCTCAAGCAGTGCGACTTGGGTCCTATCATGGTTATCCAGCCGGAAAACTGGTGGTTCAAGGGTATTGACAGCGAAGATGCCATCGATGCCGTGCTGGACGGACTGGAAGACAACTCCCCTGCCGAGGCATACCTGATCAGCTGACAGGAGCGCGGATGAGAACAACAGAAAAGGTCTGGAGCAACGATCCCTGTATCAGAGAGGCCCGGCAGACGGATATTCCGGGGATGACGGAACTTCTGGAGACCCTTTTTGCCGTCGAAGAGGACTTCAGCTTTGATAAGGAGCTTCAGACAAACGGTCTGAAGCTCCTCCTGGACAACCCGGCGGCCTGCCTCCTGGTTGCCGAGAGTGAAGGAAAAACAGTGGGCATGTGCTCGGGCCAGTTGACCATCTCCACGGCCGAAGGCGGCCCCGCCCTGCTGGTCGAGGATGTCGTGGTCCGGGAAGGACACCGTGGTTGCGGCCTGGGCAGGCGGCTCATGGAAGGCATTGCCGACTGGGCCGTGGAAAAAGGGGTCTCCCGCCTCCAACTCCTGGCTGACCGAAACAACGCAGAGGCCCTCCAGTTCTACCGGCATCTGGGCTGGCAGCAAACGGAGCTCATCTGTCTACGCCAAAAACTAAAGGGCATATAGAAAAAAGAGAAGGATTTCCATGAACGTTATGCAGATCGAGGACTACCGGCTGATGTACCGGGAAGGCAGCCAGTATCTCCGGACGGCGGAAAAGGCCTTTGAACGGCGCCGGGAGGTCTTCACTCCGGAAATTATCTACAACCTGGCTTCCATGGCCATAGAAAAATTCTTCATGAGTTTTCTCTACGCCAGAAGTGACATGGCCGACAACCATACCATGCGGGACCTGATTGGTTCAGTGGAGCGTCACATCAGACTCGAAGTCTCACTGGTGGAAAAACTCCTTTATCTCGACTCCTTCCAGAGCATGTGCGATCCGAACGATTTTTCCATCTCGGCTCCGGGTGAAGATGAAATACCTGCTGTTCTGGCCATGGCCGTGGAAGTCCGGGACTTCGTTGAGACAGTCGCTTCTACTCCGACCACATCACCAACCGGCGGATGATGAATAACGCTGAAACCTCTCCCTGAACTGCGATCCTCTCTATGAGCTCGTCGCCGACAATCACTGGAAAATCCTAAAGCTTTCAACCTGAGATATCTTTCCGCCCCCCAACGTCTTCGAAGGTGAAATGTTCAAGCATGGTCTGGACGGGAAAGGAGGCAGGTCTACCCTTGGCCTTTATCCGTCTTGAGCGCTCAACTTTAGCAGCCAGTTCATCCTCCGGACATATGACAAGCAGCACTTACCTCTTTTTTTTTGGACTGCTTTCTCCAGACCCTTGCATCACTTCTGGCTGCCATAACATTGCATTATCTTCCCAAACATCGAACTTCGTTTTTGTAACACTCACTACCATCTTGTCAATTTTGATACCAGGTTCTCCGCCAGCTGTGTAATCTCCCGCCTAGTCGCCCTCTCTCTGTTAGCCTCCCAACTTGTCGGAATAACCTCCAAAATGAAACAGTTCCTCTTGCTGGCACACCCCTTGCTCTATAAGAAAGGCAACAAACACCAATCCATTCAGACAAGCGAGATTATCATGGCTGATACTATCTATACGGAACGCACAGGGCAGATACACCGGAAGGGAAAGGACTCTTTCGATATCGAATGCAACAAGGACAGCCTGGCCGGGGCAGTGAGCCAGCGGGCCTGCGTTTTCTGCGGCTCCCGGGTGGTCCTCTACCCCATTGCCGATGCCGTCCATCTGGTTCACGGCCCCATTGGCTGCGCCGTCTACACCTGGGACATCCGGGGGGCGCTCTCCTCCGGCCCGGAACTGCACCGCCTGAGTTTTTCCACCGATCTTCAGGAACGGGACGTCATCTTCGGCGGGGAACCCAAACTGTATAGCTCCCTCTGCGAGCTCATCGACCGGCACCGGCCCAGGGCCGCTTTTGTTTACTCCACCTGCATCGTGGGCATTATCGGCGACGACCTGGAGGCTGTCTGCCGGAAGGTCCACACGGAAAAGGGAATTCCGGTGATCCCGGTTCAGTCTGAAGGGTTCAAGGGCAACAAGCGGGCGGGATACGAGGCGGCCTGCAAAGCCATGTTCAGCCTGGTGGGAAGCGGAGAGACCGCGGATATACCGGAATATTCCATCAATATCCTGGGCGATTTCAACCTGGCAGGCGAGATCTGGCTGATCCGCAAATACTATGAGGCGGCCGGGATCACGGTGGTGGCCAACATCACCGGAGACGGCCGGGTCGATGATATCAAAAGATCGCACGGGGCTTCGCTCAACGTGGTCCAGTGTTCCGGGGCCACCATGCATCTGGCCAAACAGATGGAAGAGAAATTCGGCATTCCCCACCTTCGGGTTTCCTATTTCGGGATCGAGGATATGGCCGAATCGTTGTACGCAGTGGCTGACTATTTCAAGAACCCGGTATTGATGGAAAAGGCCCGGGAAGTGGTCAGGAAGGAACTCTCCACCCTCATCCCCGAACTGAAGAAGTACAAAGATGCCTTGTCCGGAAAAAAGGCGGCCATCTACGTGGGCGGAGCGTTCAAGGCCTTCTCCCTTGTCAAGGCCTTCCGGCACCTGGGCATGGATGTAGTCATGGTGGGCTCTCAGACCGGCACCAGGGAGGATTACGAGGAGCTGGAAGAAATCACTGACGAAGGAACGATCATCGTGGACGATGCCAATCCCCTGGAGCTCTCCGCCTTTATCAAGGAAAAGGACGTGGACATCTTTGTCGGCGGAGTCAAGGAACGCCCCATTGCCTACAAGCTGGGGGTGGCATTTTGCGACCACAACCACGAACGCAAGGAGATCCTGGCCGGCTTTTCCGGGATGCTCAACTTTGCCAGAGAGGTTTACGCTTCAGTGATGAGTCCGGTCTGGCGCTTCGTTCCCCGGAAAGCAGAAGAGATGGAAATTCAACAGACAGAAGGCGGTGCCGTATGACAACCATTATCAGAAAACCTGAACGCAAGAAGGCTGCCAGCCGGGCAAAATCAGCTAAGTCAGTCTCCACCACCAACGCCTGCAAGCTCTGCAAGCCTCTGGGTGCCTGCCTGGCTTTCCGCGGCATCGAGAAGTCCGTGCCCTATCTCCACGGCTCCCAGGGCTGTGCCACTTACATGCGGCGCTATATCATCAGTCACTACAACGAACCCATTGATATCGCCTCCTCCAGCCTGGGAGAAAAAAATGCCATTTACGGCGGCAGCGCCAATCTCAAGATGGGGCTGAATAACGTCATTGCCAAGTACAAGCCGGAGGTAGTGGGTATCGCCACCACCTGCCTGACTGAAACCATCGGCGATAATGTTCCCATGATTCTCCACGAGTACAGGGAGGAGATCGGTGAG
>JBEPXR010000111.1:0-8140 GCA_041641775.1 Desulfobia sp.
CAGCCACTTGCCCTGCCGCGGTCACGGGCCCCTGCAGTGATTGCCATACCATGCATAACAGCCAGTCCGGCAGCCCTGAAGCCCAGAATCTTATAGACGGGGTCACCAACGATTCTTCTCCAAATCCCGGATTGCTGAAAACCAACTGCATTGGCTGTCACGAAGGTGACAACAGTGCCGGTGATCTTTCCACCCCGTATGTCCTTGATCTCAGCGGGCCGAACTACGGCGGCAACGGTACGGGCACCGGCAGTGATGCCAGTACTCTGGCTGCCGGAAATTTTTACTGGGTGGCAAACGGTTCAGTATACGCCGACAGTTCTGATTCCTGCGGCCACAATGTCGAGGGCATAGTCGGACCTGACAGCCGTCTGGCAACTGTCCCTCCAGGGGGTGCCGATCTCAGCAGTCAATTGACCTGTGCCGGAAGTACCGGTTGTCATGGTGACCGCTCGGTATCAGGTGCGGTGGCTTCCATGTATAAATCCCATCACTGGAACACGATGACTCTCTGGAAAGACGGTTCCACCGTGGTTGACAGCTACCGTTTTCTTCTGGGGGTACAGGGGTTGGAAGATCCCTCCTATGAGTATAGACCGGACGTAAACAACCACAACAAGTATTATGGGCGCGACCGGACATCGGAAACGGTTGAGGCGACTGGTACCATCAGCGGTTTCTGTGCTGACTGCCATGGTTTTTTTCATGAGGGCTCGGGCGAGATAGCTTCCGGAACCTTCGGCAGCAGTGGAGTCTGGCTGCGTCATCCCATTAATTTCGATATGGCCCGGGCCGTATCAAGCACTGAATATGACAATTATAACGGGGGGGCAGGATCGGGTAATCCGTACAGTGTTATTTCCCCGGTGGGGACTGCCGATACCACGGCTGTAATGAATTCTACGGTTTACAGTGTGGCTGATGACGCCATAGTGATGTGCCTTTCCTGCCACCGGGCTCACGGTACCCCTTTTGATGCTGTACTGCGCTGGAATTACAGGGATTGGCCGGGAAGCGGTTACAACGGCTGTTCAATCTGCCATGCCAGCAAGGATTAGAAAGGATCAGGGACTACCATCTGGTAAATTTGCCATGAACTGTCTGATACGCACAACTCTCCACTTTGTACTGGTCGCTTTTCTCTCTGTCGGCTGTTTCCCCCAGGGGCAGTCCGGGACTGGAGGTTCCCCTCTCCTGCCGGCCCGGCAAACCGAAGGAGAGGCCACGCTTTCCCTCTTTCTCCAGGCCGGGGAAGGCGGTGGACCTCCAGTCTGGGTCAGAATAGATGATTTCGCCATCAAGGGAGGTGAAAGATGGTTTCCCCTGGCTCTGGGAAGAAATGAACTGAGAAGCAGGGAACTCGACCAGGCTGGCCAACTCTTCCTGGGTCGGGGAGGTGTGCCGCCCGGAGACTATGACCGCCTGAGGATCACCCTGGATAAAGCTGCTCTTGAACGGGGCAGTGAAAAGCTTATGCTGTCACTGGCAGAGCAGGCGGTGGAAATTTCCCTGTCGGAACCTCTATCGATAGCTAAAGGGGACAGCCTCTGTCTTTTTCTTACCTGGCATTTCAGATCTTCACTGAAAGGAAAAGCCACTCTTGCTCCGGTCCTGGATGTCGAGGTTCAGTCCATCCCTCTTTCCACGGATCTGGTGTATGTCACCTGTCCGGAAATAGACACGGTCTATATAGTGAGAACCGATCAGAATCAGGTCTGTGGTTCTGTCGGCGTTCATGGGGGGCCTACCTGTATCGAGGTCAGGTCGGATTTGAACCGGTTTTATGTGCTGAGTTCCGATGATCCCAGTGTTGGCGTTTTTGAGCTTACCGCCAACAGGCATCTGGATAGAGTCCGCATCCCTTTTGGCCGGGATATCCCCTACATGGCAGTGGGGCCACAGGGCAGATGGGCCTATATCCTGGAACGGGACGCCAACCGCCTGCTCCGGCTCGATCTTTTCAATGGGGCACTGGTCGGCAGGATGAGTCTGGGCGCCCGGCCTCAGTATATCACTTATCCCAAAGGGCGGGATCTCCTGGCTGTTTCCAGTGCCTATGGCCATGAGGTCAGCCTTATCGATCCAGAAAGTCTGAGAACAGTGCAAAAAATTACCACCGGCGGCAGCCCGGCCGGTCTCCTGATCCGCGAAGGAAAGCTTTATATCGCTGAACATTCAACCGGGACGGTAATAGATTATGATTTGACCAGCAATCAGGTCCGCTCCAGGATCAAGGTGGGCATGGGGCCGAGCCGCCTGATTGAAAACAACGATCATATTTATGTGTCGAACAGGGAAGGGCGTTCCATATCGGTCCTCCTGCCCGGGCAGCTCAATGCATCTGGAAACATTCGACTGGAGGGAGAACCCTTTGAGATGGCAGTGTCTTCTCCCCGGCAGTGGCTGTACGCCGGTGATTCGGAAAAAGGCGGAATTTATCTGGTCGATCTTTCCTCGAACCAGATGGTCAGAAAGATAGAACTTGGTTCCAGACCTTATGATCTGTCCATTATTGAACGCTAATCCAGTATTCGATTGCCCCGGTCTACCCGGGAAGAACGTATGGGAGTCAGATTGCCTTGTTGGATGTTGATCTATCCCGATCGCGGGATCAGAAACGGGATACGGAAACTGCGATCAGAGCGAGAAGCGCAGGGCTAAGCTGCTGGTGGCTGGCTCTTCTGGTCCCGGTCATGTTTGCTGTCCCGGCCGGTTCCGCCATTGTCGGTGACTGTTTCAACTGCCACACCATGCACGAGGGTGGAGTGAACGGGTTGTTGTCACTGGAATCCTGCCTGTCATGCCATGCCCAGGGGGAAAGTCAGGCTTTACTGCCGATAGGAGAGGATCAGGTGCCGCAGGTCAACCATACCGACCCTGCGGCTGACCTGGCCGGAGGCAATTTCGCCTATATAACCGGGGAGAAGGGTTCCGGCGCTTTGGACAGCAAGGGACATAATATTGCCGAACTCACCGGTCAAGACACCGTGCTTTTCGCCCCTCCGGGGGGAATCAATCAATTCGGCCACAATGACGGCTATACCGTCAACAGCGAGAATTTAACCTGTGCCGGAACCAATGGTTGCCACGGCTTCCGTCTCACAGGCGATCCATCCCGGGACGGGATAATCGGAGCTCATCACAATGATGTGGACGGCCGGTTGATCCTGGCCGACACCAAGGGCAACAGCTACCGTTTCCTGGCCGGAGTCAAGGGCTACGAAAGTCCGGACTGGGAGTACATCAGCGGGCCGGATCAGCACAACGAATACTTTGGCCTGACCGAACCCCTTCGGTTCACCTGTTCCGGTGCAAAGAGCTGCCACAGTGATGGTGAACCACCCGGTGTAATCCCGCCCGACGGAACAATCAGCCAGTTCTGCGCCACCTGCCACGGGAACTTTCACACCCTGGATTCTCTTGATTCCGAAGGTGTCGGCAGAGGACAGGGATCCCCCTTTATCCGGCACCCCACGGATCTTGCCCTGCCTGAGCTTGGCGAGTATGCCCAATATACTTCCTACAGCCTGGAAGCTCCGGTAGCGAGGACCGGCACCCTGCCTGCCGCCCCGGATTCCGGAGTGGTTCCTGGAAGTGATGCGGTCATGTGTCTTTCCTGCCACCGGGCTCATGCCAGCAATTATCCATCTATGCTGCGCTGGGACTATGATCGAATGATCGCCGGTGGCGGTGGAGCAGACGGGACCGGTTGTTTCGTCTGCCATGCCTCTAAAGATAATTGAACAACCTTCCGCCAGTTCATTTTTCTTTTTTCGTTGCGACAATTTGCCACTTTAAAAGACTGCCTGAAGCAGTACACTGCGAGATAATCGTCATCGCCGGACTGACAGGTCGTCCGGGGATGGATGATATCCTGAAATGGCAGAAAAACAGAAAAGAGACAGCAGGGCAAATGACGTGGAGGAAAGAGAAAATGATCAATCCGTCAGGAAGTAGTGAGAGAAAGACGGCCCGAATTATCAGGTGGGGTGGAATCGGGATCCTTTTTGTACTTGCATCTGGCCGGGCCGAAGCCGTCATCACAGGTGTCTGTTCAAGCTGTCATACCATGCACAACAGCCAGAACGGCGCTCCAATGACCTTTGATCTTTCCAGTAATCCGGTGGAGGGTTTGACCAGGGGAGACTGTCTGGGATGCCATGCCCAGAACAGTGCGCAGGCCCGGTTAAATCTTGGTGCCGATCTCCTGCCCCAGGTAATGCACACGGCATCAACTGATCTGGCCGGAGGCAATTTTGCCTACATTACCGGAGACAAAGGGAGCGGAGCCTCGGACACCAAGGGGCATAATATCGCGGCCCTGACCGGCGAGGACTCAATACTCTCAGCTCCTCCTGGGGGGATCGTTCAGTCTTTCCATGACAGCGGCGGGAATGTCAACACCTCAAATCTGAGCTGCTCCGGTGCCAACGGCTGTCATGGCGTAAGACTGAGTGGCGGCCGCAACGACTCGCCCCTTAATGGGATAACCGGAGCGCACCACAAAAACGTGGACGGTCAGCTGGACACAGCCGACTCTATGGGGACCAGCTATCGTTTCCTGTTTGGCGTAAAGGGCCTGGAAAGTTCGGACTGGGAGCATAATGCCACAGCAAGCAGCCACAACGAATATTTCGCCCTGAGCACACCCGGCAGGCTCGGCTGCGGAAGGGGCGCCACGAGCTGCCACATTGGTCCGGTAGGCGATAATGTCGTGCCTCCGGATGGGACCATGAGCCAGTTCTGCGCCACCTGTCACGGCAACTTTCACACCCTGGAAACCGGTGATTCAGAAGGAATCGGAGAGGAGGCGACCTCACCTTTCATCCGTCATCCCACTGACCTTACCCTGCCTGCCAGCGGTGAATATGCCTTCTACAATCCCAACAACGGAAACCTCTATAGTCTGGAAGCCCCTGTAGCCCGAACCGGTGGTGTCCCGGAAACCTCTTCGGAAACGGTGACTCCAGGCAGCGATGCGGTCATGTGTCTCTCCTGTCACCGGGCTCATGCCACCGATTATCCCGATATGCTGCGCTGGGATTATGACCAGATGATCGCCGGTGGAGGAGGCAATGACGGTACCGGCTGCTTTGTCTGCCATACCGCCAAAGATGACAGCCATTAATAGACTCTAAATATCTCCCCGCGGACAAAATAGTTGACGAAAAAAGAACGAGCTGCTATATATTGCTCCAATAAGATCCCCGGTAGCTCAGTTGGTAGAGCGAGTGGCTGTTAACCACTTTGTCGCTGGTTCGAGTCCGGCCCGGGGAGCCATCAGATCCTGCCAAGGCCGACTCCCGCAGAGGAGTCGGCCTTTCTACTATATTCCCGATCATAATGTCCGTGGACACCGGCCTGTTTGGCTTATCGTGACTTGATTTCTCTTGACTCCGAACGACGGTGATGCTATCTCTTAAAACCTGAAACTGAAGGCCATAACATGCCTGCGGGGCGTAGCGCAGTCTGGTTAGCGCGCCTGCCTTGGGAGCAGGAGGTCGCAGGTTCAAATCCTGCCGCCCCGACCATAGACGAATCTGTATTCGAAAATTGGATTCGGCAACCCGCTATTTGATCTTTTCCCCTCTCAGGATAAATCAGTATGGAAATCGATGTTGAAAAAGTGCCAACCGGTGAGCTTAAGGAGAAGCCCCAGACGGGCAACTTGGGATTTGGCAATATTTTTACCGATCACATGTTCGTCATGCACTACAGGGCCGCTGACGGATGGCATGGAGCCAGAATCTGTCCTTATCGGAATTTCTCCCTGGATCCGGCTGCCATGGTTCTCCATTACGGACAGGCCATATTCGAAGGACTCAAGGCCTACCGGGGAAAAGACAATAAGATATTTTTCTTTCGCCCTGAAGACAATCTGACAAGAATGAACAACTCGGCAATACGGATGTGCATGCCGGAGATCGATAGAGGGGGCGTTCTCGCCGCCTTGAAGACTCTGATTGAACTGGAACAGGATTGGGTGCCGGATTCAAAGGGTTCTTCTCTCTATATCAGGCCGACCATGGTCGCCACCGAACCGGGCCTCGGCGTCCGGCCGGCCGGGGAATACCTCTTTTTCATCATCCTCAGTCCGGTGGGAGCCTATTATCCGGAAGGCTTTAACCCGGTAACCATTAATGTCACAGATAAGTATGTCCGGGCTGTCCGCGGTGGAGTAGGCAATGTCAAGACCGCGGGCAACTATGCTGCAAGCATTATGGCTGCGGTGGAAGCCCAGCAGCAGGGCTACACCCAGGTGCTCTGGCTGGATGCCGTGGAGAGAAAGTACGTGGAAGAAGTGGGCACCATGAATATTTTTTTTGTCATCGACGATGAGTTGATCACTCCGCCCCTGTCCGGCAGCATTTTGCCCGGGATAACCAGGGACTGTGTTCTGAAGCTGGCCGGAGACTGGGGCTGGAAAACCGTGGAGAGGCCGATTACCATAGATGAAGTTTTTCAAGCCGCCGATCACGGTCGTTTAAAAGAAGTTTTCGGAACCGGCACTGCTGCGGTTATCTCTCCTGTCGGCGCCCTTCACTATAAGGACAGTACCTGCCTGGTCAACGGAGGGAAGACGGGCGAGCTTGCCCTTGGCCTGTTTGAGGAGCTGCAGGATATACAGTATGGACACAAGAAAGACCCCCACGGCTGGGTGCATCAGCTCGAGTCCCTCTAACCCATCTTTTTTTTTGCTCCACCCTTGATTTTATTCTTCTTCATTCCTATTGTTTTGCCATCAAGGGAATAGCCCCGGATGATGTATGAAATACTATAAAATTTCCAGGGATTTATTTCCTTGTTTTTTATTATACCTGTTCAATTTCAGGCGGTCTTTTCCACAGGACATTTTCCTTACCTGTGGTACCTGAAGGTCAGAAGGTAACACCCGATAAATCATACCATCTCGTAGTCGGGATTTTTTCCTTCTTCCCAGTGAAGACGGGAAAGCGTCCTGGGATTCAGGGATGTACTGAATGGGTCGGTATCTATATTTCGGTCAGTTCCGAAGTTTATTCATAAATTAAAATTAAAAATGGAGGAAGAACATGAAACTACGCCCCTTAAATGATCGCATTTTGGTTAAGCGTGTGGAATCGGAGGAAAAAACAACCGGAGGGATAATCATTCCCGACAGCGCCAAGGAAAAGCCTTCTGAGGGGAAAATTGCGGCAGTTGGTCCCGGAAAACGCAATAAGAAGGGAGAGCGCATGCCGTTGGATCTGAAAGAGGGGGATAAGATCCTCTTCAGTAAATACGGTGGTACCGAGGTCAAGCTTGACGATGAAGATTATCTTATCATGAGGGAAGACGACATCTTGGGAGTTATCGAGTAGTCTTTCTTGACTGCCCGACGAAAAAAGCCGTGATACATAAACCTTCCTCAGGTAAATGGATGTAAAAATTGGGAATCCATGATCTGAGACAGTGTAAATGAGCCAGTATAAAGGAGTAAACAATTATGGCAGCAAAAGATCTTAAATACGGGACAAAAGCCCGCGAGGAAATTTTAATAGGTGTAAATACCCTGGCAGATGCGGTTAAGGTGACTCTTGGCCCCAAAGGCCGCAACGTGCTGTTGGAAAAGTCCTTCGGTGCCCCCACCATGACCAAGGACGGCGTCAGTGTCGCCAAGGAAATCGAGCTCCAGGATAAATTCCAGAACATGGGTGCCCAGATGGTCAAGGAAGTCGCCTCCAAAACCAGTGACGTGGCCGGAGACGGAACAACCACCGCTACTCTCCTGGCCCAGGCCATCTACAAGGAAGGTTCCAAGCTGGTCTCCGCCGGCCATAATCCCATGGAGATCAAGCGTGGTATCGAGAGAGCGACAGAGGTCGTTGTGGACGAGCTGGGCAAAATTGCCACTCCAACCAAAGAACAGAAAGAAATAGCCCAGGTCGGCACCATCTCTGCCAACAATGATGAATCCATTGGCAACATTATTGCCGAGGCCATGGACAAGGTTGGCAAGGAAGGGGTCATTACCGTGGAAGAGGCCAAGGGTATGGAGACCACCCTGGAGGTTGTCGAGGGTATGCAGTTTGACCGCGGCTACCTCTCCCCGTATTTCGTCACCGATCCTGAAAAAATGGAAGCGAATATCGAAGATCCCTTCATTCTGATCCACGATAAA
>JBEPXR010000112.1:0-8128 GCA_041641775.1 Desulfobia sp.
TGCCTGGACCGGACTGGAGCCGGTCACTATAGGGTTATACAAGACATTTCCAAGGAGAAAAACATGATAAGTATGCTTAAAACAGGAATGCTGATGGCGGCCCTGACAGCCATCTTTCTCGTCGCGGGACAACTCATGGGGGGGCAAAGCGGTATGGTCATCGCCATTGTTCTGGCTCTGGGCATGAACTTTTTTGCCTACTGGTACAGCGACAAAATGGCCCTGGCCATGAGCCGGGCCAGGCAAGTCAGCCCTCAGGAATCCCCTGATCTCCACAGCCTGGTTTCCTCCCTGGCAGGCCGGGCAGGTCTTCCCAAACCCAGGGTCTATATAATAGACAACCAGACTCCAAATGCCTTTGCCACCGGCCGCAACCCGGAACATGCGGCGGTAGCCGTGACCAACGGTCTGATGCAGATCCTGGACAGGGATGAACTCGAAGGGGTGCTGGCTCACGAAATGGCCCATATCAAGAACAGGGACATTCTGATCAGCTCCATTGCCGCGGTAATTGCCGGTGCCATCAGTTATATCGCCACCATGGCCCAGTGGAGTATGATCTTCGGCGGTTTCGGCGGCAGCGACGACGATGATGGCGGCGGTAATATGCTGGGCGCTCTGGTCATGATGATCGTAGCCCCCCTGGCTGCAACTATGATCCAGCTGGCCATTTCCAGAAGCCGTGAGTACCAGGCGGACAGCACCGGTGCCGCCATCTGTGGCCATCCCCGGTCCCTTGCCGGTGCCCTGGACAAGATGGACAACCTGAACCGCCATCATCCCATGAAAGTCAATCCGGCCACCGCCCAGATGTATATTGTCAATCCTCTGAAAGGCGACCAGATTGCCGGGCTTTTTGCCACTCATCCACCAATCAGGGAACGGATTAAGCGCCTCCTCATAGCCTGATCTTCCCTCAGAACCTTTCGACAAAGCAGGGCTGAATGATCCGTTCAACCCTGCTTTGTCGTCTGACCTATCGTCTGCGATCTACCCAGCAATCTTCATTTCCCTGTATTCTCACCGATCAATTTTGCAAAATTGTTTTTTTGCCCCTCTTGATAGGGGAATTTCCCCCAAAAAACCGTTAATAGGAACCATACCTATTTATTGTTTTTACAGTCCAGAAAAAAATTTAAGTTTTTATCCCCCAAACGACAATAGATTCTCGAACTATCCCACTTTCTCTCCCTGGCGAATTAATTAACAGGCACAACTTTTGCTTTTAGGTATGAACTGAACAAGTATTATACCACAGCATTCAACTATACAATTTGACAAAAAAATAATTAAAATAACGAATTGATAACAAGGACTTACCCTCATGAAAGCCCGCCGTTTTTCTTTATTATCTCACCTGCTGATAGCTTCAGGATTCATATTGACCAGCCTTCCCCAGGCTTCAGCTTTCATCGTCCCGGATACCGGGATAAAGGAATGTTACGATGACCAGGGCAACCAGATAGTCTGTCCGGAACCAGGCCAGGATTTTCACGGCCAGGATGCTCAGTACGGCAAAGGCACCATGTCCATAGTGTACAACCAGCATAATGGTGACGGATATGCATCGGACACCGACAGCGGTTTGATGTGGGAAATAAAAGAAAATGGGGATAATGCAACTGACCTCAATAATCCCAATGATGCAGACAATACCTACAGCTGGGCTGACCTGTCCACCTTCATCGATAACCTCAATGCCATAAGTTATGCCGGATATTCGGACTGGCGGCTGCCCAATGTCAAGGAACTGGAAACAATCATCGACCTCTCCGTCCCAGAACCAGGTCCCGTGGTGATACAGGATGTCTTCATTAACTGCAGACAGGATTTTTACTGGACAAACACCCCTGACGCAGCCGACTCTTCCAGGGCCTGGGCCATTGATTTCAGCAGTGCCGGGGAGGTGACCGCCAGTAAAACGAATGCCTATCATGTCCGGGCGGTAAGAGGAGGTCAGATGTGAAAACTACAGCCCTTACAGCCCTGAGCTTCTTCCGCCTGGTCAAAAGTCTTCCCGCTGCTCTCCTCATTGCGTCACTGTTTTTCCTGACCTGCCCTTCAGCGGCCTTTGCGAAATTCATCGACAATGGTGACGGAACCATCACCGATGACCAGACTGGCCTCATCTGGCAGAAACACGATGACGGGGTCCCCCGCAACTGGAAGGAAGCCCTGGCTTACAGCGAAAACCTTTCACTGGGCGGCTGCGACACCTGGCGTCTGCCCAACCGCAAGGAACTCAAAACCCTAGTAGACCACACACAGGTCGATCCTGCAATCGATCTGGCTTTCTTTCCGGACACCAAATCAGACAAATACTGGAGTTCCACACCCCAACCAGGATACAAGTGGGTCTGGGCCGTGGATTTCACCAAAGGCAGACCCGTCAAATCCAACCCCTCCATGGATACTCACTATATAATGGCGGTAACCGGTGGCTGTGAACTGGATTCCACTCCACCGGAGGTCTCCGCGACCACCCCCGAAGCAGAGGCGGTTAATGTCCCGGCTTCCACCAATATCACCGTCTCCTTCAGTGAAGAGATAGACGCCTCAACCTTGAACGACTCCACATTCATCGTCAATGAAACGGGTTTCGGTTCCATTGCCGGGACCATCTCCTATACCAATGGTCTGGCGGTTTTTACCCCGAATGCGGATCTGGCATATGGCGTCGAGCATACGGTGACGCTCACCACCGGGGTGCGGGATCTGTCCGGAAACGGATTGTCTGCCGATCACCAGTGGACATTTACCACGGAGAGCAGCCCGGATGAGGAGGCGCCAACCGGCTCAATCGCCATTGAAGAAGGTGCTGCCCGGACCAACGCAACCACAGTCGATCTCACGCTATCGGCAACCGACAACCGGGGAACTGTTGAGGCCATGCAGTTCCGCAACTCGGGTCAGATCTGGACGGATTGGGAGCCCTATGCCTCTTTGAAGCGTTGGAACCTGACTGCTGGTGACGGCGAAAAAACCGTGGAAGTCCGCTTTCGCGATCCTGCCGGCAATATCTCTGCGGCTTACAGTGATACCATTATCCTGGACACCGTAGAACCGACAATAAATATCGACCAGGTAACCAGTCCCACCAACAGCGATTATCAATTGATAACGGGTTCAACCGAAGCATCTTCCAATGTGATGGTCACAGTGGATACCCGGGCCGAAGTCTCGGAGGTACAGGTAAACGGCACCGATTGGCAATGCACGGTAAGCGGGCTTGCCGGAGGGGCTAACACCATCAGGGCTTCAGCCACTGATCCTGCGGGAAATATCAGTCCGCAGGCTTCTGCAGAAATCATTCTGGATACCACTGGGCCTACAGGGGCTCTGGCTGTCGACAATGACGCCAACAGCACCAATTCTCTTTCTGTAACCCTCTACATGACCGCCCTGGATGATTATTCTATGGATTTCCAGGTACGTTTTGCCAACAGCGGGACTTCATGGGGTGCCTGGCAAACCTACAGTCCTGAAATGAATTGGCTCCTGACCGATGGAGACGGACTCAAGACGGTTTATATGCAGCTCAAGGACGAGGCGGGAAACGAGTCTGCCATTATTTCCGACACCATAATTTTAGATACCGTACCTCCGAAAGTATATATGGACGCTCTGTCGGAATATACCGCTTTGGGCATTGTTACGGTAACAGGAACAATCGAGGAAGGCGCCTCTCTTTTTTTAAGCACCGATACTGGAGCCCTGCCCGGGGAGATAAAGTATACATCGTCCACCACCTGGGAAACCACGGTCAGCAATCTCGCCGCCGGAACGAATACAATCAACGCGCAGGCAGCAGATACCGCCGGTAACACCAATACAGTCCAGGACGCAATCATATTTGACTCCGCAGCGCCCACCGGCTCAATTGCAATTAACAGTGGAGCAGCAGCTACCAGCTCTACTGCAGTTACCCTGAATTTTACCATCAGTGATGAAACCAGTCTGAATTCTCAGGTCCGGGTCAGAAACAGCGGAGCGGACTGGTCGGTCTGGATGGACTATACTTCCTCCCTGGCCTGGACTATCCCCACCGGGGACGGAGAAAAAACGGTGGAAGGCCAATTCATGGATCAGGCCGGCAACCTGTCATCGATCTACAGCGACTCCATAATACTTGACACCACCAGCCCCGCTGTAACCATAGATCCGATTGTCAGCCCGACCAGTACAGCAGCCCTGACCATTACCGGGTCCAGGGAATCAGGGGCAACCGTCCTGGTTTCCGTTCCGGGTGCCATTGTAGGGCCGGTGGATATGTCTCAGCCTACAACCTGGTCCTGCGATCTTACCCTGGCTGAAGGAACGAACACCATCACGGTTACCGCCGAGGACAGTGCCGGCAACCAGGAAAGTGCTGCGGCAAGCGTTGTTCTTGACTCTACAGTCCAGGTGGCAATCACCGGCATAACCAGTCCCACTCTTACCACAAGCCAGACCATTTCCGGGACCAGGGAATCAGGGGCGGACCTTGCTGTCTCTTTTGATACCACGGCAAGTGTCGATTCTCTGGACTTGTCGATCGCCGATAAATGGAGTGCGGCAATAAGCGGATTGGTTCCAGGGATCAACTCAATCACGGTGACGGCCAACGACGATCTTGGAAATACCGGCAGTGTTACCGGTGAAATAGTTCTCGACGATACCGCACCTGTAGCGGAATCCATCGTGATAAACCAGGGGGCGGAAGTAACGTCTTCTTTGAATGTCTCCCTCACACTTTCCGCCAACGATGACAACGGCGCCGTTGCAGCTCAACGCCTGCGCAACAATGGAGGAAACTGGTCTTCCTGGCAGCAGTACAGCACTTCAACCTCCTGGGAGCTTACTCAGGGAGACGGCAGCAAAACCGTGGAAGTACAGTTCGAGGACGAAGTGGGTAATACCTCCAATATAATTGCCGACTCAATAACGCTAGATACCACGGATCCCGCTCTTACCATTGATCCGGTTTCCAGCCCCACCAGCATAACGGGTCAGGATATCAGCGGCACCAGGGAAAGCGGGGCAAAAGTGTCTGTCTCCTGCCCAGGGGGGCTCACGGCCCAGGTGTCTTATCCTACCAATACCACTTGGCAGGCAGGGGTCCAACTGCTGGAAGGCAGCAACACCATTACCGCCACAGCCAGCGACAGTGCCGGCAACACGGTAAGTGACAGCGCAGTCATCATCCTGGACACCGTTGCCAAGGTGGCCATT
This sequence comes from Desulfobia sp., assembly GCA_041641775.1. Lineage (GTDB taxonomy): Bacteria > Desulfobacterota > Desulfobulbia > Desulfobulbales > SURF-16 > JAWLDV01. The sequence continues at coordinate 5,212 of JBEPXR010000112.1, forward strand.
GATCCGGTTGACAGCCCCACCTCACTGACTTCCCAACTGATCACCGGGACCAGGGAAACCGATGCGCTGGTAACAGTTTCCTGTCCAGACGCCAGCGTTACCGATTTCAGTTATACCTCAGGAACCTCCTGGCAATGTCAGATCAGCGGACTCTCCATCGGTGACAACCTGATAACAGCCACTGTCACCGACAATCTCGGCAACACCGGCAGCGACTCGGCGACAATCACCGTTGACCGGACCGCACCCACCGGTTCTGTTGTCATAAACAACGGGGCAGACCTGGTGGGTTCTCTTTCTGTCAACCTCTCATTATCCGCCTCGGACGACAGTGGTAAAATCGCGGGCGTCAGGATGCGAAACAGCGGTCAGGACTGGTCCGTCTGGACAACCTATTCCTCTTCCAAATCCTGGTATCTTACACCCGGAGACGGCGAAAAGATTGTAGAGGTCCAATACAGGGACGAAGCCGGCAACATGTCTACCATTGTCAGCGATTCCATCATCCTGGATACGACAGCCCCAACCGTCACCATTGACCCGGTCACCACCCCGACGGACCAGGCCAATGTAACCCTGTCCGGAACCAAGGAAGACGGTTCCACCATCTCCATTTCCGCTCCCGGAGTTACAGTAGGCACTATTGCTGACGGTGGGACCAGCTGGCAGGCCGACCTTACCCTGAGCCCTGGGGAAAATAACATCACGGTGACAGCAAAAGACGGCGCCGGGAACAAGAGCAGTGCGGCCGTAACTATTGTCCTGGACACATCCACCAAAATAACTATCACCGATTTTGTCAGTCCGACCAATCAGACCAGACAGACCATAGGTGGCACCGTAGAAGACGGAGCCTCGGTGAGTGTAGCTGTTGATACCAGCGCTTCAGCAGGGACAGTCTCCTACCCCTCGATCGGCACCTGGACCTGCACCATAACGGGTCTGGTGGAAGGCCAGAATACTGTCACTGCCACCGCCACCGACTCTTTCAGCAACACAGCCAGTGCCCAGGAAGCTATTACTCTGGATACGGTCCCTCCAACTATATCCATAGACGAAATCAGCAGCCCCACCAGTGGCAGCAGCCAGATCATAACCGGCAGTGTCGAATCCGGAGCGGAGGTGACGATTTCCGCACCCGGGGTTCTGGTGGGCAATGTCAGCTATTCGGATTCCAGCTGGCAGTGCCAGGTAGAACTGGCTGAAGGAGATAATACCATTACTGCTACGGCCACTGATACCGCAGGCAACCAGGCCAGTGCCTCCACCAGTGTTACCCTGGATTCAGTTGCCGAAGTAAGTATCAACGAGTACCCGGAATACACCAATCAAACGGATATCAGTCTCAGCGGAACCAAAGAGAATGGAGCCACTATCCAGGTGAGCACCAATACTGCCGCTACCCCGGGAGTTGTCAACACAACCAGCACTACCTGGGATGTAGCAATCAAGGGTCTTGAAGAAGGCCCCAATACCATCACAGTTGAGGCCACAGACTCTCTGGGCAACGTTGACAGTATTTCCATCACCGTCATCCTTGACACCGTGGCACCGACAGTCTCTATTGATCCGGCGGCAACGCTCACCAACGATCCCATTCAGAGTCTCAGCGGCAGCAAAAGCTCCGACGCCGCAATCAGTCTCTCCTCTGTCCCGTCAATAAAGGTAATAGGAGTAAGCTACCCAACCTCCACATCCTGGCAGGCTACCGTCAGGCTGATTACCGACGGTGACAACACTATAACCGCCACAGCCAGGGATAAGGCCGGCAATACCGGCACTGCCTCCACTCTCATCACCCTGGACACGGTTGCCAAACTGACTTTTGATGCTCTTCCCGGCCTGACCAACCAGAACAGCCAGAGCATCTCAGGTACCCATGAAGAAGGAGCTACAGTTTCAGCTTCAATGACCGGCGGCTCCGTGGGCTCAATCAGCTCCGACGGCAGCCAGTGGAGCGGTTCAGTTTCCCTGGCCGAAGGGAAAAACAGCATTACCGTCAAGGCTACCGATTCTCTGGGCAACACCAACTCCATTACGCGGGACGTAACTCTCGATACCCAAGCCCCCGAAGTAACGATTGATCCCGTTCCTTCTCTTTTGACTACTGACGCCCTGACCATGACCGGAACCAGGGACAGCGACGGCCAGATCTCCCTGACCATCTCCGGTCCACCAACTTCAACGGTGCTGAAAATCAGCTATCCCACTGCCACTACCTGGCAGGCTTCCCTGTCTCTCGGTGAAGGAGACAACATTATAACGGTTACCGCTACCGACGGCGCCGGCAATTCCAGTACCGCGGAGGCCAGCGTTCATGTCGATTCCCAGACCCAGGTTACCATGTATGCCATTCAAAGTCCCACAAACATTGCCGACCAGGTTCTTAAAGGCAACAGAGAGAGCGGGACCGAGATCACTGTATCCTCATCTGAGGCTTCCATAGACCCCGAATTGATGGAATACCCCACCGAGACCTCCTGGGAGTGCCCCGTCACCCTGGCTGAGGGAAGAAACACCATTACCGTCACCGCGGTTGACACTGCAAATAACCAGGAAACCATCCAGGCGGATATCGTCCTGGACACCACGCCGCCAGCCCAGGTGACCGGACTCGCGGCCACCGACACCCTGATGGGGGAATCCGTTGATCTATACTGGAGTTCTTACCCCTCTTCCAGCGAAGGAGTCTCCGTCTTTGAAGTCTATGTCAGCCGAGACGACTTCAACACTATCGACGCGTTGAGTCCACTGAGAAAACTTGGCCCCGGTACCAAACAGTTCACAGTCGAGGGTCTGACCAACGACGTCCCCTGGTATTTTGCCATAGTAGCTGTTGACCAGGCGGACAATTACAATCCAGAGGTCATAACTGCTTCAGCCACACCTACAGCCCAGGGCGTCAACGGCTACATCA
>JBEPXR010000113.1:0-8125 GCA_041641775.1 Desulfobia sp.
GGCCCGGGGCGAGGCCAGACAGGTGGTCCAGGAGGCCCGAGGCTATGCCAGGGAAAGAGTGAATATCGCCCAGGGAGAGGCTGAACGCTTTCTGGCCTTACTCGCTGAATATGAAAAAGCCCGGGATGTCACCCGCAAGAGACTATATCTGGAAACCATGCAGAAGGTTCTGCCGCAATTGACCGACATCTATGTGATTGACAAGGACAACACCTCCATTCTCCCGCTTCTCGATCTCACCGGGAAAACGGGTACCACCGGGACTAACCGCTAACGACACGGAGACAGGAAATTGAATAAGTATGTTCGCTATATTTTGATAGTTCTGGTTGCAGCGGCAATCGTCACTGCTATAGATGGGTTCTATATTCTCCAGGAAGACAAGCAGGCCATGGTCACCCAGTTCGGAAGACCGGTGGGAGAACCTGTTACCGAGGCGGGGCTCCATTTCAAAAAGCCGTTTATCCAGGATGTGCGTTACTTTGAGAAACGGGTGTTGATTTGGGATGGAGACCCCAAACAGATACCCACCCGGGACAAGACTTTTGTCTACATCGATACCACGGCCCGCTGGAGGATAATCGATGCCCTGAAGTATCTCAAGGCGGTTCATGATGAACGGGGAGCCCAGTCAGTTCTCGATGATATCATCAACAGTATGGTGAGGGAACTGGTAAATAAAAATGATCTGGTTGAAATCATCAGGAGTTCCGACTGGACTGAGGTGACCGGTTCAGCGGTAGAGGCCCAGACCGTGGAACAGGGGACCATCCAGTATGGCCGGGACAAGATCCAGGACATGGTGTTCCAGGCGGCCTCCAAGCAGACCAGGCAGTATGGTATAGAGCTCGTTGATGTCCTGTTCAAGCGGGTGAACTATATAGAATCCGTTCGTCGATCTGTATATGACCGGATGATCTCGGAAAGAGAAAGAATCGCTGAAAAGAAAAGATCGGTTGGTCAGGGAGAACGGGCAGAGATCCTTGGTAAGATGGAACGGGACCTGAAGGAAATTACTTCCCAGGCCCAGCAGAAAGTCGAGGTTATCAAGGGAAAGGCGGACGCCAATGCTACGGCTATATACGCCGAAGCTTACAAGAAAAACCCCGATTTTTACAGTTTTTCCAAGAGCCTTCAGAGCTACGAGAAGACCATGGGTGGCAATACCAGGATTATCATGTCGTCTGACTCCGAGTTTTATAAATTCCTCAACTCTGCCAGCATTGAAGAAAGTAGTGGAGCTGAGGCCAGGTAAAGCTTATTTGGCAACTAAACCGGATAGCCGGGTCTCTCACTTGCCGAGTCAAAAGGGATCCGGCCTTTTTGTTCCAGGGCTTCCTCCAGGAGCCTGAGTTCATCTTCTCCGGCCAATTCGTCTCTGGCCAGAATTTCAAACCGGCAGTTGCAACTGGTAAGCTGCCCGCCACACCAGGGGCAGCTCTCCACCGGACATCCCAGTTGGTGGAACTCGCCGTCAGCCACAAAACAGACCGGACAGATATTGGTATTTTCCGGGACCGGGGAGTACTCTGAAAATTTGTTCGGGTCATCAAGTCCAGAGAGTCCCTTTTCGGAAAGATCGAAGAATTCCAGAGGATCCTTCTCGGCTATCCCTTCAGCACAGTTTCCCAAAAATTCTGCCCTTTCCCGGTTGACGATATAAAAATAATCACCGAGGGATGCTCGTACGCACAGCAGAAATATCCCGTTTTTGCGGGCGACCAGCAGCAGCTCCCGGATATAGTCGTCGCTGTCTTCCGGCAGATAGCTGTAGAAGGCCTGGAATAGATTGAGGGCCAGAGGATCGCCCTGAAATTCTTCCAGAAGTTCCAAAGCCTCTTCCATTTTCCCTTCCGGCACGGCATAATCCATCAGAGTTTTAATGGTTTCATACTGTTCGTTGAGCATTATTTTTCCTGCTGGTTGTTTTAGTACTTTTGGTATCTTTTCACTGCTCACTGCTCACTGCTCACTGCTCACTGCTCACTGCTCACTGCTCACTGCTCACTGCTCACTGTGTTTCTCTATTTCCCTGAGCCAGCGGCCCGCCTCCCTGTCTATTTCCTCGGCCTGGGTCAGGGCGGTCACCACGGCAATACGGCGGGCGCCCTCCCTGCACAGGTCCGGAATATGTTTAAATTTAATGCCGCCCATGACCGTGAAAGGGAGGTCGGATAGGGCGGAGTATTCTTTTATCGCTTGAAGGCCGATGAATTCGCGCAGTCCCTGTTTGGTTTCCGTCGGAAAAAGGGGGCCGATGTTAAAATAACTGGCTCCCCGTTTTTTGGCGGAAGCGGCCTGCCCGGCAGTGTTGGCCGAAACCCCGATAATCAGGTTAGGTGCCAGTCGGCGGGCTTCTTCGGCCGGAATATCCCCATTGCCCAGGTGAACTCCGTCAGCCCCGGTCAGCAGAGCTATATCAAGACGATTGTTGACGATAAACAGCGCTTCTGCTTCCTCGGTTTTGCTGCGAAATATCATGGCCTTTTCATAAAGGGTTCTGTCATCGCTTGTTTTATCACGCAGCTGAACGATGCGGGCTCCCGCCTTGAGCACTGCTTCAAGCCATTCGACATCACTGCGGCCGCATGCCAGTTTTTCACAGGAAACCGGATAAAGGGTTACTTCTTCCAGGAATATCTGCAACCGTCTCTGGTATAAAGGATCTGACTGCATTGATGATAACTAATTGATATTATATGGTAATTGGTAAAAAATATTGAAAAAAGGTAAAGGTTGTTTATAATGGAGGCTTATCTCTGAAATTCAGTGCGGACGGTTGTATCCGCTTAATTTTTGGAAATCGGATCACTGGAAAATATAGTCATATTGCCGAACTCGTCAATGGCTAAATGCCAGATTTGTTGGAGCTGCAGGCAGGGTTCGACCTACCTTCAGACGATCTGAAACAAGATTCCGAATATTTCATGGTACAGGGGATACGATCTTGCCGCAGACCAGAAAGAATATGTTGCCAGACAAGTGGGAAATTATGATTGATGATTTTGTAACTAATAAGACGGCTGAGTTGAAAATTGACGGTGTAAGCCATTATCTCCCGGTAATTAAAGGTTCGGAAGGGGAGATGGCCATCGATATACGCTCCCTCCGGTCCCGGACCGGTTTTATAACTCTGGACAGCGGTTACGTCAATACCGGCTCCTGTGCCAGTGCCATTACTTTTTTAAACGGTGAAGAGGGGATTCTGAATTACCGGGGCTACGCCATAGAGGATCTGGCGGAAAACTGTTCTTTCGTTGAAATTGCTTATCTCCTCCTGTACGGACATCTGCCGAACAGTAAAGAGCTGACCCGTTTCAAGTATCTGTTGGGCAGATATGCCTTGATCCATGAGGATATGATTCATTTTTTCGATCGTTTTCCTCCCAATTCACCACCCATGTCCATCCTGGCCACCATGGTCAATACGCTCTGTAATTTTTATCCGGAACTGGAGCAGGACAATGACCTGGAGAGCTATGAGGTGATGTCGGCCCGGCTCCTTTCCAAAGTTCGCACCATAGCGGCCTTTTCCTATAAACGTTCCATGGGAAGGCCGGTGGTTTATCCCCGCCACGATTATTCCTATTGTGCGAACTTTCTTAATATGATGTTTGATTCCCCGGTCAACCCTTACGAGGTTGACAATGAAGTAGTCGAGGCCCTCAACAAGCTCTTGATTCTTCATGCCGACCATGAGCAGAACTGCTCCACCTCGGCCGTGAGATTGGTGGGCAGCGCCCGGGTCAATCTCTACGCCTCGGTTTCGGCCGGGATTAGTGCTCTCTGGGGCCCCCTGCACGGTGGAGCCAATCAGGCTGTTATCGAAATGCTGGAAGAGATACACCGTAAGGGAGGAAATTTCCGGAAGTATATTGACAAGGCCAAGGATCCGGAAGACCCGTTTCGCCTCGTTGGTTTTGGACACCGGGTTTACAAGACCCATGACCCTCGCTGCCGGATTATCAAAGAGACCTGCGACAAGGTGCTCGCCGCCCTCGGCAAGCAATCTGATCCTCTTCTCGATATCGCCCGGGAGATCGAGGAAGTCGCCCTGCGGGATGAATACTTCATAGAACGTAATCTCTACCCCAATGTAGATTTTTACAGCGGTATAATTTACCGGGCCATAGGAATACCCAATAACATGTTTACCGTTATGTTTGCCCTTGGCCGTCTGCCGGGTTGGATTGCCCACTGGAAGGAAATGCGGGATGATCCCAACTGGAGGATCGGACGTCCCCGTCAGGTGTATATCGGCCCCACCAGACGTAAATTTATTCCCGTAGACGAGAGGTAGCTTTTATGAAGGTTGGTTCGGTGAATATGGCTGCCGCCGGATCGGCAATGCAATTTGCTGTTTCCGCTCCCCGTGTCCAATCTCCCCAGCCCGATGTTTCTCCGGTTATTTCCGGGATCGAGCCCGGTATCAAGGGAACGGCGGGGGCACAGGAGAGTATGGGTGCCGCCAGACCGGAGATTATTGAAGAGAAGCAGGGCTACACCGGCAAAGAGTCAGTGATGGTCCGGCAGGCTGGAAAAGAGAGGCGGTATAATGCGGCCGGAGAGCAGTTGGGCAGGCAGGAGCTGGCTGAGTTGACCGCCCTGAAACAGAGAGATCGAGCCGTCAGGTCCCACGAACAGGCCCATAGAGCCTCAGGGGCGGGGTTGGTCACCGGGGGCACCACGTATTCTTTTGAAAAGGGTCCTGACAACAGAAGGTATGCTGTCGGGGGTGAAGTGCAGATAGATACCTCCAGGGAATCCACTCCGAGAGCCACGATTCTCAAAATGAGCAAGGTCAAGAAAGCGGCACTGGCTCCTGCTGATCCTTCAGCCCAGGATAGGAAGGTGGCTGCCATGGCGGACAAAGTAATGGCCCAGGCAAGGCAGGAGTTGAATACCGGAAACAGGTCTCATGCAAATCAGCAAAGCGGCGAGCCGTCGATAGACCTGATCGTCTGACAAGGCCCGGTAGATAACTCACTTCACAGAGAGCCACACATAACTTCATAGTTCTGGCATTCCCGCCGGTTGGTGAAGGGGCACCTGCTGGTCCTGAACCATTTTTTTCTTGGACACCAGTATCGTCCTTTATATGGTTCGTTGCATCCGCTGGAAGTCAATTGCCTCCTCGGCTGTCCTCCCTGGTCGACTACCCCGTTGTTAAGACTGAATTTCCAGATCGTTCCCATGACTCCCTCCTTAATATATTTATCGAGATTGCCTGGAAAAACTTTAAGACGAGTTGACGTTAGCAAGGGGCTGTGGTATCCATAAATATTTTACTTGTAAATGTTTCGGATTGGAAAGCAGGAAAAGGTCACTCTGGCTTTCCGGTCTGGACGGATTTCCTTCAGCTTTCCCTGTCAAGGTGAAGTCTGATATTCAAAGGAATGAGCCATGAGAACGGATATAGTTCACATAGGTGCCGGAGAGCTGACCTATGAAATACGAAACATAGTCAATGTGGGGCTTAAACTGCAGGGCTACGGCATGCAGACTCACTGGGAAAATATTGGCGACCCGGTGGCAAAAGGAGAAACCATTCCCCGGTGGATGAAAGAGATAGTGGCTGACCTGGCGATGGAAGATGCCACCTACGGCTACTGTCCCACCAAAGGTGTTCTCGAGACCAGGCAGTTTATCGCAGACCGGACCAACAGCCGGGGCGGAGCACAGTTGACCGCCGAAGATGTTATATTTTTTAACGGCCTGGGAGATGCCATCTCCAAAGTTTTCGGTTTCCTCAAGAGAACGGCAAGGGTGGTGGTGCCGACCCCCAGTTATACCACCCACTCTTCAGCAGAAGCAGCCCACGCCGGAGATCGTCCATTCTGTTACGCTCTTGATCCCTACAATAACTGGTACCCGGATCTCGACGACCTGGAAAAGAGGATAAAGTACAATCCGGCCGTGGCCGGCATCCTGATCATCAATCCCGATAATCCAACCGGTGCCGTCTATCCGGAGGAGATTCTCCAGGGGATGATCGAACTTGCCTCGCGTTACCAGCTTTTTATCATCTGTGACGAGGTTTACCAGAATATGGTTTACAATGGTATGACCACCGTTCCCATTTCCGATATCATTGGTGATGTGCCGGCTATTGCCATGCGAGGTATTTCCAAGGAAATGCCCTGGCCCGGTTCCAGATGCGGCTGGATAGAGGTCTATAATGGTCATGATGATCCAATGTTTGAGCGGTATGTGAACTCTATTCTCAATGCCAAGATGGTGGAGGTCTGTTCGACTACTCTGCCTCAAACTGCCATGCCCAGAATAGTCAGTCATCCTGAATATCCGGCTTATCTCGAGGAGCGGCTGGCCAGGTATGAAAAATATTCCCGGATAGCTTATGACTGTCTGCGGGAGGTCGAAGGGATCCTGGTCAATCGAAGCAACGGCGCCTTTTACATGAGTGTGGTATTCGAGGAGGGAGCTCTGACCCATAAACAGTCACTCCCCATTGAGAATGACAATATAAGAAGAGAGATAGAAAGTCTGGTTTCCGGACCGGGCGTGAGCCTGGACAAACGCTTCGTCTATTATCTGCTGGGCTCGACCGGCATATGCGTTGTCCCCTTGAGTTCCTTTGCCACCGACCTCCAGGGTTTCCGTATCACCCTCCTGGAAAAGGATGAAGAAACATTTCGCAAAGTATTTGCTACGGTAGCTGAGAATATCAGGCTCTATCTGAAATCCTGATTTCCCAATACCTTTTCACCCCGCGATTGAGACTGAAGATGCCCCTGCCTTTGGTCTTCAATTCCGTATCTTTTCAGTTTCCCACCTGGACAACTCCACCCGCTGATTCTGCCGCCCCACGCTCTTTTTCATGGAGTTGTCCGACCATTCCAAGAAGTCCCGGCTTCCTGCGCTATCGGGGTGAGATGAGGTTGAGACGGTTTTTGAAAGAATTTATCCTGTTTATTGGGTGGATTTGCCTGAATTAACAGTTTGTCTGCCCTCAATTTACGGGATTAAGCGAACTTAATTATATCGTGGAAATGTCTGGTGAGGAAAAAGATGCCTGTTTTGTCTATCCGGAACCGGCAAGCAGATTAAGAACAGCATGAAAGGAAAATAATTGTTTTGATCTATCAGCACGTTTTCTCAACGATTCCTCCCAGGCGGGAAATCAGACCTTCTCTGCAGGAGTCTCTGAAATCAGTGTCGGAGAAGTGCATTGAATGCAAATTATGCCGGAAGGAATGCCTGTTCCTGCAGAAATACGGCAAGCCCAAGGAACTGGCCGACACCTGTGACCCTGAAAACGGAAACAGTCTTAATCTGGCCTTCCAGTGCAGCCTCTGTGGTCTCTGTGGGGCGGTTTGCCCGGTGGGTCTGGATCCATCGGTAATGTTTCTGGAGATGAGGCGGCAATCCGTTGACCACGGAACAGCTGAGTTCAGTGACCACCGCAAACTGATCGGTTACGAACGGCGCGGCACCTCGAAACGTTATTCCTATTATGCCCTGCCGAAGAGATGTAAAACCGTCTTATTCCCTGGCTGCGCCCTGCCCGGCACCAGGCCGGACAAGGTGAAAGAGCTTTTTCTGTACCTGCGCAGGGAAATTCCCGGGCTTGGCGTGGTCCTCGACTGCTGCACCAAGCCTTCCCATGATCTGGGCTGCGATGAGCATTTTCAGGAAATGTTTGTCGAGATGAGGGAGTACCTCCTGCACTGCGGGGTGGAAAAAGTGCTGGTGGCCTGTCCCAACTGTTACCGGGTTTTCCATCAATATGGCACGGGTCTGCAGATTGAAACGGTCTATGAGTGTCTTGCCGACAAAAATATGCCCGTGAAAGAGGCCCCGAGCGGTGAGGTCACAGTTCACGATCCCTGCGGTACCCGCTATCAGAAAAAGGTGCACGAAGCGGTCCGTCGGTTAGCCGGCAGGAATAACCTCAGGGTGAATGAGATGGTACATCATGGGAGCAAGACGATCTGCTGCGGGGAAGGAGGTTCGGTATACCCGATAAACCCTGAGCTTGGTAAAGCCTGGAGTTTCAAGCGAAAACAGGAAGCTGGCTCTGACAGAATGCTGACCTACTGTGCCGGTTGCGCCAACTATCTTGGCTCTTTCTCCCCAACCATCCATATTCTCGATCTCCTGTTCG
>JBEPXR010000114.1:0-8046 GCA_041641775.1 Desulfobia sp.
CCCAATGTTTTCTGGATGGAGAAACTGGGTGCCGAAGTCATCCCGGTCACTTCCGGCTCAAAAACGCTTAAGGATGCCATCAATGAAGCTTTCCGTGACTGGGTTGGCAATATGACAGACACCCATTATGTCATGGGAACCGTCTGCGGACCACATCCCTTCCCTGGCATGGTCGCCTGGTTTCAGTCGATTATCGGTCAGGAAGCCAGAGAACAGTTCCAGGCCCGTAAAAAAGGGCTTCTTCCAGCCAAGGTTTTTGCCTGTGTCGGCGGCGGATCGAATGCCACCGGCATATTCCAGGGCTTTCTAAGTGACCCCTCCGTGGAACTGATCGGGGTTGAAGCCGGGGGCCGTGGGCTTGAGAGTGGAGCTCACGCGGCAAGACTTGCCGGACATGACGGCTCCCCCGGTGTGGCCCAGGGATATAAGACCATGTTTCTGCAGAATGAAGACGGACAGATGAATACCACCCATTCGGTAGCCGCAGGGCTGGACTATGTGGGAATATCCCCGATTCTGACCGACCTCTGGAAGCAGGGACGAGTCCGTTTTGAAGCGGCTACTGACAGCGAAGTTATGGATGCCCTGAAACTGACCATGAGCAAGGAGGGTCTGATTCCAGCCCTGGAATCTTCACACGCCTTTGTCCAGGCCTTCAAAGAGGTGGGAAGCATGTCTTCAGAAGAGTCTGTTATTATCAACATGTCCGGCAGAGGCGACAAGGACATATTCACCATAGCCGACGCCTTCGGCGATCCTTCCTGGAGGAATTTTATCATGAGAAAGGGGGCCGAGTATGGATCTTGAAAAGTATATCAGAGAAAAACAGGCAGCCAGGGAAATTCTAATCATGACCCATATCGTTCTGGGTTACCCCTCTCTCGCGGTCAATGAGGATATTATAGAGGAGATGGCAGCCGGGGGAGTGGATCTCATTGAGATGCAGATACCCTTTTCCGAACCTGTGGCTGATGGACCGGTTATCGTCAAAGCCAATCAGGCTGCCATTGCCGAAGGAATCAGGGTGAACAGCTGTTTTGAATTCGCCGCCCGCATAACAGGGCAATATAATATTCCCTTCCTCTTTATGACCTATTACAATATCGTCTACAAATACGGTCCGGAGAACTTTCTGAAAAAGGCCCGGGAATGCGGAATTCAGGGCCTGATCATTCCGGATCTACCGCCTGAAGAAGGGGAAGATTTCCTTGCCGGGGCGAGGGAACAGGGAATTGCCCCGATCATGATCTTCTCGCCTACTTCCTCCCTGGAACGCATGGAGTTTCTGGCCGGACACGGACAGGGATTCATTTACTGTGTGGCGAGACGAGGGGTTACGGGCAATCAGACCTCGTTTGACCAGGAGTTTGCATCCTATATCCGGAAATGCCGTAGAGCGACCCATCTTCCCCTGGCCGTTGGCTTCGGGATCAGCAGCAGCGAGGATATAACCTATCTCAAAGACAAGGCCGACATCGGGGTTATCGGCACCAAAACCATTAAGCTGGTGGAAGGAGATGGAGTGCGGGCGGTGGGGCCATTCATCAGGTCATTGAGAAATACCAGAAACTAACAGAAACCCCTGTCAAACCAACACCCCGACAGCCTTGGCAATCTTTTACTCCGGGTATTCAGTTCTCTGTAGGTACCAGTTGTAGACATCTTCCAGCCCCTGGCGCAGGTCGATCGCCGGATACCAGCCGAAACTGTTGATCAGGGTGGTATCAAGGAGCTTCCTCGGGGTACCGTCCGGTTTGGTCCGGTCATAGATGACCTCCCCTTCATATCCGACGACATCCCTGATCATCTCCGCCACCTGAGCGATGGTGGCATCCCTGCCCGTCCCTACGTTGAAGTAGGAGGGAGGGGCATGACCTGACATACCGGTCAACCGCTCTGGATCCATTCCCATGACGAACAGGCAGGCATCAGCCATATCGTCGACATGCAGAAACTCCCGGTACGCCTGACCAGTTCCCCAGAGAAGAACCCTGGGTGGCACATCGCTTCTCAATCTGTTGTCTGCCGATACCCCCAAACTCTCCCTGATGTCGTCGGGGATAGGTCCCCATACCTCCTCGTCGCGCTTGATACCGTCCATGTCCCCCTCTCCCGCCATTCTGGCCAGATGAAACTTCCGTATCAGAGCGGGAATGACGTGGCTGGTTTCCAGATCGAAATTATCAAACGGTCCGTAAAGATTGGTGGGCATGATTGATCGGAAGGAGGTATTGTATTGACGGTTGTAGGCCTCGCACATCTTGATCCCGAAGATCTTGGCAATGGCGTAAGGTTCATTGGTCGGCTCCAGGGACCCGGTCAGCAGGTGTTCTTCCCTGATCGGCTGAGGAGCATACTTGGGATAGATACAGGAACTTCCCAGAAAAAGCAATTTTTTGACTCCGGCCATGTACGCCTCGTGAATGACATTGGCCTGGATCATCGTGTTGACGTGGATAAATTCAGCCGGATACGTGTTGTTGGCGTATATACCACCCACCTTGGCCGCCGCCAGTACTACCTGGTCAATACTTTCCGTGCGGAAGAATTTCCGCACGGCCTGCTGTTCGGTCAGGTCCAGTTCGGCATGGCTGCGGGTGACAATATTCCTGGCGTCCAGGCTTTGCAGCCGCCGCAATACCGCCGCGCCCACCATGCCCCGGTGACCGGCCACATAGATGCGGTCACCGGAATTAATCATCATCGTCTCCGTTTCTCCAATTCATACCGGAATTTCCGCAACCCAACCTAAAACCGTTTGAATATAGTCTCACCGCTGGGGATATTAGAGGAAGGAAAATCCTCTATGCCGGTCCAGGGTCTGACCATACAGTTGCGGCCGATAACGGCATCCCCAGGTATCACGGTTTCTTTACCGATCAGAGTTATACCGGTATAGAGGTGTTTGGGATAGAGTTTATTGGAGACATTCTTGTCCTCTCCATAACCGACAACCGCCCCTTTTTTCACGACTACCCGCTTATCAAGTATAGCCAGATCAACGACGCTGTTTTCTTCCACAACACAGTCGTGGAACAGAATCGAATCCCTGACTATGGCGCCTTCCTTGACGCAGACACCGGGGCTTAAAACTGAGTTGACCACCTCTCCCTCAATGGAAGAACCGGCCGAAATCATGGAGTTAATCGTCCTGCTGTTTTTATGGAACCTCCCGGGCGGCCGATCCGAACTTCCCCTTACATTTTCCTCCATATTGGCCCTGATCCCCCAATCCTGCGGGGAGATACCGGAATCAAGACTGAGAAGATCCATGTTGGCCTGCCAATATGCCTGTACCGTGCCTACATCCCGCCAATATCCATGGAAGGGATAGGCAAAAATATCATCATTTTCAATGGCGGAAGGTAGCAGATGCTTGCCGAAATCTATGATCTCCCTTTCCCTGGCCAGCATATCCAGAAGGTAGTCGGTGTTAAATACATAGATACCCATGGAGGCCAGATCAGTACGGGGAAATTCAGGCTTCTCTTCCCATTCTATTATCCTCTGGCTGTCATCAGTTATTGCCGTGCCGAATTGATGAATTTCGCTCTTATCCACCACCATCATGCCCACAGTTATGTCTGCTTTCTTGCTGCGATGGAAATCAATCATTTCTGAGTAATCCATCTGATAAATATGGTCCCCGGAAAGCAGAAGGAGCTCACGGGAAGGATGGGCTTTAATGAAATCAATATTTTGCCGGACCGCGTCCGCCGTTCCCTTATACCAGTCTGAATCACTTGATCCGGTTCGAGGCGGCAGTATCTTCACTCCTCTTGTACGGCCGGTAAAATCCCAGGCCTCGCCGGTCCCCAAGTGGCGCATCAGGGATAAGGGCTTATACTGGGTGAGAATGCCAACCTGGATAAAACCTGAATTCATGACATTGGAAAGACTGAAATCTATTATCCGGTATATTCCACCAAAAGGCACAGCCGGTTTGGCTCTGGTGTGTACAAGATTATTCAGCCTGCTTCCCACTCCTCCGGCAAGAATCAAGACCAGGGTATTATCGTTGAACTTTTCTCTGTTCATCGTATCGTCTCCCCTTGTTTGATCTCCTTGGGAAATTTCTCCTGGCTCAGTCGGGGATATACAGTGCAGTCACACCCGATCCTTATCCCGGCCGGTATATAATTGTTCCAGCCCAGTGTGGTAATTCTTTTCGCATTATCCGGATCAGCACTGCCGATAACTGAATCCCTGCCTATGGTGTTATTAACGTCGCTGATCACCTGCTCAATCCGGGCATCTTCGCCAACAATGTTGTCAAAAAAAAGCACGGAGTCCTTTACCCTGGCCCCTTTCTTAACATGCACTCCGGGAAAGAGAATGGAATTTTTTACTTCGCCTTCCACCAGACAGCCATTATAGACAAGACTTTCTGAAATGGTGGCGGAAGGTCCCATTTTGAGAGGCTGGCAGTCCCTGATATCTCTATTCTCCAGATTGGTTCTGATCCCCCACGCTTCCAGATCGATGGGCGAGTCAAGAGCAAGAAGATCCATATTGGTTTGCCAATACTCCTGGA
The DNA here is from genome assembly GCA_041641775.1 of Desulfobia sp. Taxonomy (GTDB): domain Bacteria; phylum Desulfobacterota; class Desulfobulbia; order Desulfobulbales; family SURF-16; genus JAWLDV01. Next base: position 4,535 of record JBEPXR010000114.1, read on the forward strand.
CAGTCCTGGTATAACCCCAGTACCCCTTGAACTTATGGCCGTATATCCTGAAGCCTTTTGTCATCATGGCTGGAATAATGTCACGGCCAAATTCATGGGAGTTCCCCTCTTTGGCATTTTCTTCAAGCACTTCGATCAGAACCCGTGGGTTGAAACAGTAAAGGGTCAGGGAGGCCCAGCGACTTTCAGCTTTTTCCGGTTTTTCCTGGTAGTTAACAACACGACCTCCAAAATCACCGTCTTCATCGTCAATATCGGCCACTCCGAATCGGTGGGCTTCCTCCATGGGAACCTGGACGCAGGAAATGGTCAGGTCAGCCTCCTTCCTGCGATGGTATTCGATAAGAGGTCGGTAATCCATGTGATAGACATGATCACCGGAGAGAATCAGAACCTCTTCCGGCTCATGGTACTCGATAAAATCGACATTCTTAAAAACAGCGTCAGCAGACCCCTTATACCATGAAGTACTGACATAATCCGAAGAAGGGGAGGGAGGAAGTATGGAGACCCCCCGGTACCTTCCCACCATATCCCAGGCGGCACCAATACCTATATGGTTGATCAGGGAGAAGCTCCGGAACTGGCTCAATATTGCTACCAGCTCAAGTCCGGAGCGCATGAGGTTGCTCAGGGCGAAATCGATTATCCGGTATACCCCGCCAAAGGGAACAGCGGACTTAGGACGGTAATGAGTGAGCACATTAAGCTCGTCCACCCTGCCGCCGGCCAGGATCATGGCAAGCGTACTTGTCGGCTTGTACTTCGGCATACGATTACCTCACCTTGTAATTGTCGATTTTATCATGGATGAAAGCGCCCAGTTCCTCTTCCGAATACCCCAGATCCTCCAGGGTCTGCAGCTTTATTTCAGCCCGGGCCGCATCCCGGTGACCACCAGCGCTTCCCAGACCCCCGAAAAGGCGAAAAGCCATGTTACCTGCATTATATCTAAATCCGGCGTTTCTGATAATGATAATGAGCTTACGACCGTACGTGCCGTAGACTATACTCCAGGTAACTTCGGCCATTTTCACAAAGAAATCAGCAACTATCACCAGGTTATCAGGGTCCTTCACCGCACCCATATTGATGAAGGCGCGATCCTTGGAAAAAACCAGATTGTCTAAGGCCTCTCTGAAAAAAGACAGGGACTTTTTGGTCAAGACAGCCGACTCAATTTTTTTGACCATATTCAGATTGGCGTACTGATAGAGATAGCGGAAGGCTTTGATGTCATACTCAGTGGTGGGACGGGCGAAATTATCGGTATCTGTTTTGATCCCGTAGAAAAGGGCGGTGGCCAGACGTGCGGAAGGCTTGATCCCCGCTGATTTGAGATACTGGGTCATGATGGTCGAAGTAGCGCCATATTCTGGTCTGATATCCACATACTCGGCATCAAAACGTTTAGCGACCGGATGATGATCGATGATTATGTCAAAATGGAACCGAGAGTATCGTGCATCGTGGTGGGGCTGAGAATCGATTATGGCCCACTTGCTTATCTTGTTGATATCGATTTTATTAATATAGTGATGATCGATACGCAGGGACCGCACCATGGTCAGATTGTCAGAACGCTTGATGGCATTAATCCGGCAAATAACTATCTTCTTTACCCGGCGCCAGAATAGGCGCTTCAAAGCCAGGGCGCTGGCCAGGGCATCCGGGTCGGCGTTGACGATAATCCCCAGAATATCTTCGGGACCGGCAACATCAAAGAGCCTTCTGCATCTCTCCACGGAGGAAACCGACTTTGAAACGGTTTTCCCGGATTTCATGATTGTTTTTTTATCATGCATCTTCTAAATCTTAATGGCAGTGGATTTTCCAAAAACAATCGTGCTATCACAAAATAGACCAATAAAGCAAGCCCTATTTTTCTTCTTCAAGAAAAATTATACCCCCATTTAAGATTTTCTTTTTGATACAGTAGCATATTAATGATAGTCCTTTTCAGAACTTATCATCAACTCACCGTTGGCCGTTATATCTCAAGCTCAGCCGATGCTATTGCCGGCGTGCGGCAGACTTATTCCCCAATCATTTCTTTCAGAAAAGGGAGCAGATCGCCTCGCAGGTCCTGACGTTCCATGGCAAAAGCAAGATTAGCCATAATGAATCCAGCCTTGGAGCCGCAATCGAACCTGATCCCGTCAAAATTAAATCCGAATATTGGCTGTTCGGTGAGCAGCTCAGCCATGGCATCGGTGAGTTGAATTTCACCGCCGGCGCCCACCCTGTGCTGGCCGAGAATTTCAAAGATACGGGGCATCAGGATATAACGGCCGATTACGGCTAAATTTGACGGGGCCTCGGCAGGATCGGGTTTTTCTACCAGCCCCTTGATCCGGCAGATTCCATCGACCATTTCCTCCCGGTCGATTATGCCATATTTGGATGTCTGGTCCTTTTCCACTTCCATCACCGCCACCATGGACGCCCGTAGTCTTTCAAATTCCTTTATCATCTGGGAGAGCACTGTCTCTTCGCTCTGCACCAGGTCATCGGCAAGAAGCACGGCAAATGGTTCATCTCCCACAATATCCCTGGCACACCAAATGGCATGCCCCAGTCCAAGAGGTTCATTCTGACGGGTATAAACGATAGTGCCGGTTTCCGGCACCACAGACTCAATAACCTTGATAAGCTCCTCCTTGCCCCGATCCCTCAGCGTGCATTCCAGTCCAGGTGAGACGTCAAAATGATCCTCGAGGGAGGCTTTGCCGCTGCCGGTTACGAAGACAATCTGTTCAATTCCGGCCTCACTGGCTTCCTCTACAGCGTACTGGATAAGAGGCTTGTCAACCACCGGCAGCATCTCTTTAGCCATGGCCTTGGTTGCGGGAAGGAAACGAGTACCTAAACCCGCCACTGGAAAGACAGCTTTTTTTACTTTCATTTGGATTTCTCCCGGAATTGATTTGAGATTAATCATTTCAAAATCTTATACAGAGATATCTGAAACCTCAACTCGTCAAAGTCTCAGCTGAATGCTTTCAACTTGACTGGGTTTCCTCCCCTCTGGTAAATTATCAATATCTGCTTCAGGATATAACCGCTTAGACAGCACTTGCAAGATTTTTTTTCCAGGTAATTTACTCATGAGCAGCCCAAGATACTACCTGATCATGATGGCCGCCTATCTATTGATTGTAGGCGGGGTTTGCGCACTGCTCTTTGCTCCCCTTCAATCGGCCTTTATGGCCAACTGGGGTTTTAACCTGGTCATCCTGGGCGCCCTCTTTATCGGTATTATCCTCAATATCCGGCAGGTAGTGGTGCTTGGTCCGGAAATTACCTGGATGAAAATATACCGGACTGGACAAACCGGTATCTCGGTGGCTGAAAGTCCAACCCTTCTCAAACCCCTGGCCAAACACCTCTCCGGCATGCACCGGGATCGATTCAGTCTTTCGGCCCATTCTCTGCGCACCGTTCTCGAAGGGATACGAGACAGGCTCGATGAATCCCGGGAGATTTCACGATACATGACGAGTCTGCTCGTC
>JBEPXR010000115.1:0-8018 GCA_041641775.1 Desulfobia sp.
AAGGCCCTGGATGAAGGTCTGATCAAGATCTTCATGGAGGCCGGATTTTGCGTAACCAATCCGACCTGCGGGGCCTGTCTCGGCATGAGTAATGGAGTTCTGGCGGAAGGTGAAGTCTGTGCCTCAACAACCAACAGGAATTTCAGAGGTCGCATGGGCAAAGGCGGAATGGTTCACCTGATGAGCCCTCTTTCCGCTGCCGCAGCTGCGGTGAAAGGGGTCATAACCGATCCCCGGCCACTGCTGAAGAGCAAGGCTTAAGAATGCTCCCGGACAAAGATATTCCTGTGTTCCCTCAAACCACAAATGTAATCGATCTGGATGAGTGATATGAAAAAATTCGGCGGACCGGCCCTGTTCCTGGACAGAAGTGATATAAACACCGATGAGATCATCCCGGCCAAGTATCTTACCGAAATCAGCAAAAATGCCTTAAAGCCTTATATCCTTGAGGATCTGACACTTCCTGGCTTTGATCCGGCGACAGACTGCGAGTGCGCCGGAGTCATAGTGACCCGGGGTAACTTCGGCTGCGGCTCATCCAGAGAACATGCCGTCTGGGTTCTTGAAGTCAACGAGATCAATGTGGTCATTGCTGAAAGCTTTGCTCGTATCTTCCGGCAGAATATGTTTAATTGCGGCATGCTGGCCATTGAACTTCTCCCGGAAGACATTGATGCCCTGTTCCGAATGGAAGGTGAGGTGGTTATCGAAATTGACTTGAACGGACAGGAAATTAAAGCAAAAGACGTGAAGAAGGAGAACCTGTTTCCTTTCAGGCTGGGCAGTTTTGAGCGTGAACTCGTCCTCTCCGGTGGATGGCTGGCCTATGCCGATCAAAGGTACTAAAGAGTTAACTCTTTTGGCAAAGGCCCATTTTTTTCTGCCATGGTTATAGAAGATTTCATCCGTGAACGGATTCCGCATCGCCCCCCTTTTCTCTGGGTTGACCGGGTGACCGAGGTAGATGAAGACCGGATACTGGCGGAAAAACATGTCCCGGACAATCTCGAACTTTTCCAGGGGCACTATCCAGAGCAGCCCATACTGCCCGGTGTCCTTGTCTGTGAAGCCCTGTTTCAGACCGGAGCACTGCTTATATCCGAGATGTTACGCAAAGAGAACAATACAAGCCCTGCCCCTGCTGTCCGGGGCATACCGGTTCTAACCCGAATTCAGGGGGCCAGGTTCAAGCGGATGGTTTATCCCGGAGATAATCTGGAACTTGAAGCCAGAGTAAAGGAAAGGGTCAGCACCGTCTGGTTCATGAAGGCTGCAGCCAGGGTTGAGGGGCGAACCACAGTCAAAGTGGAATTCGCCTGTACACTCACGACCTGAAAATGGCCTGTTCGTCTCTCTGCCCGATCATGTCGTGCCTGGCCAGGCTTTCTACCCCTGACAGCCAGTCCTGGTCTGCCGGGACAGAACGTTCCCCGGGACTGATCCTGGCCCTAACTGTTATTTTCTGTCTGGCTTTTTCAGTGATAATCGTCCAGGCAGGGCAGGAGCGAGCAGGCTACATCTCAGAGTTGCGGGGAGCAGCTACCGTCAGCCGGGAAGATGGAGAGCAAAGGCCTCTTGAAGAGGGCAGTCCGGTCGGAATGAAAGATGCAATCAGGACCGGAAAAAAAGGGAGAGTCCGTATAGTCTTCAACGATAAGACCATAATCAGCCTGGGACCTGACTCTGAGATGGCAATAAGTGAATATGCCTGGTCCGCCCAGTCTGAAAAAGGAATGATGAAGACCAGAATTGAGGAGGGGGCGTTCCGGATCATGGGCGGGGCCATTACCCGGCATTCGCCGGGGCAGTTCGAGACGGAGACACCACTTGCCACCATAGGGATCCGGGGATCAATGTATGCCGCTCTGGTAAGAGAGGACAGAGTGCAGGTCGTTTTTGAAAGCGGAACCGGTATTTATGTCAGGAACAGAGGTGGGCAGGTTGAACTGACCCTGCCTGGATTGGGTACCACGATCACCGACAGATTAATTTCACCAGAAATTCCCCGGCGCTTTACCCCCGGGGAAATTGCCGACATCCTGAAGCGGGCCGGTCTTTCGTCTTCGAAAGTGTATAATCGATCCCGAATCCTGAATTCAACTACCATCGAATCCGGGAAGGGAAGCAGAGCCGGGACTGGAAGCGTCACCGTGCGACAGGGATCTGCAATAAACGGTCAAGTGACCAATGAGAGCAGAATCCAGGACAGCAGTAATGCCGCAATCGGCCAGAATAATGAAGCCGACATGGGCTCCGTTGTTATCGAGTAGAAGACGGAACACCATGGGAAACGAAATTCAGAGAATTCTACTTTTGTCAGTATCCTGGACAGAATTTCGGAAACAGCTCGGCACAGCATCGACAGCCTATGGGATTTCTTACTGTAAAGAATAAAAATTTTGTCATTTTTGGTCTGGCCAATAAAAAATCGGTGGCCTGTGCCATTGCCCGGGTACTTCAGGCCGAAGGATCCAGGGTCATCCATGTGGTGCGGAGCCGGGAAAGAGCAGAGGCTGCAGAAAAGCTTTTTCCCGATTCACCAGTATTTACCTGCGACGTGGAAGATGAAGCCAATATAGTTGAGGTCCGGAACCGAATCGGAGACTCTCTGGAGGGGGATCTGGCCGGCATAGTCCATTCAATTGCTTACGCCAACTATTCAGAAGGATTCAAACCCTTTTATGCCACCCTGAAAAGTGATTTTCTACAGGCTGTGGATATCTCCTGTTATTCTCTGATCTCCATCAGCAACCACTTCAAAGATCTACTGAACGACAAGGCTTCCGTGGTGACCATTTCGATTTCCTCGACCAGGATGGCAGCGGAAAACTATGGATATATGGCCCCGGTCAAGGCCGCTCTGGAATCATCCATCTGTTTTCTGGCCAAGAGTTTCGCCTCCTTTTCCCGGGTACGATTCAACGCCGTCTGCCCCGGCCTCCTGAAGACTTCGGCTTCGGCAGGCATCCCCGGCTATCTGGATGCGTATCTTTATGCTGAGAAAGCTACCCTGCGCAAGGAAAATCCCAGGACCGAGGAAGCCGCCAATACCGCCGCTTTTCTGCTTTCTGAGCGGTCCTCCGGCATCAACGGCCAGTGCCTGGTGGTTGATGCCGGAATGGGCCTAAACTATTTTGACCAGGATATCATCACACCGGTGGTCAGTTAGCGGGATGCTCAGGGTGGGCTATGTTGTCCGTATTTATTCAAGGCTTTTTCTGCCAGATTGTTGATGCTGGCCATGACTTTTTCAGAAAGCCAAAGCCATTAACGGGAACCTTGAAAAATTGACCTATGGCCCGGTTATTGTTTTGCGGGTATTGGCTCGGATTCGGATGGCCAATTTTTCAAGGCACCCTAATACCTTTAGACAGTAAACCATATGCCTATATATACCAATGTGGGATTACATGCTCCTGCCTATGAACTGCCTCCGAGGGTAGTCAGTTCAGCAGAAATTGAAGAGAGGCTGGCCCCCGTCTATAAACGGCTCAAATTACCCGCCGGACGCCTGGAATTAATGAGCGGCATCAGGGAGCGGCGCTTATGGGAAGACGGCACGCTGCCCAGTGAAGGTGCCTCCCGGGCTGGTGAGAGAGCCCTGGCCGAAGCCAAGCTGGCTCCGGAGGAGATAGACTGCCTTATCTTCACCTCGGTTTCCCGCGATATGATGGAACCTGCCACCGCCTCTTTTGTTCACAGCAGGCTCGGGCTGTCCAGTAAATGTCAGATCTTCGATCTTTCCAACGCCTGCCTCGGATTTCTGAACGGGATGATAATGCTGGCTAATATGATCGAACTGGGTCAGGTCAGACGTGGAATGATCGTTTCCGGTGAAACAGCCGAAAATCTCCTGGAGTCAACAATATCCTATCTCCTCGAAAATACTAAACTTACCCGGAAGAGCATAAAACCGGTTTTTGCTTCTTTGACCATCGGTTCCGGTGCAGCGGCCCTCATCATGACCGACCGCAGAGTAGAGGACACCGGTCACCGGATGAAAGGCTTCGCCTGCCGCAACAATACTTCCGGCAATCATCTCTGTCACGGTGGTAAACAAGAAAACTGCGGAACGGTAATGGCCACGGATTCCGAAGAACTCCTCAGGCAGGGGATTGCCGTGGCCGAAAGCACCTGGACCGACTTCCTGGCCGAAACTGACTCCAGTGCGGAAGATTTTGACATATTTTTCTGCCATCAGGTAGGCTCAGCCCATGCCCGTAAACTTTTCACTACTCTTGATCTTGCCCCTCACAAGAATTTCGAGACTCTCTCCTTCCTCGGTAATACAGGTTCAGCCGCCACGCCTATCACCATGGGCATTGGTATTGAACAGGGCAGATTCAGTCCCGAGGCCCGTGCAGCTCTCCTGGGTATAGGCAGCGGGATAAACTGTCTCATGCTGGCCGTGGAATGGTAGTAAGAGCATTCTGTATTCCATGAAGTCTTTTCCTTTCAGACCAGAGATCTTCAAGCTTCCCGATGGTAATAGAATAGCTTATCTTGACGAGGGTCACGGTCCTGCCGTGGTCATGCTCCATGGCAATCCCACCTGGTCTTTTTACTACCGCAATCTGGTAAGCCTCCTCAAGGACAGATTTCGCCTGATCGTCCCCGACCATCTTGGCTGCGGCCTGTCAGACAAGCCGCAGAACTATCCTTACCGCCTGCGGGATCATATAGGAAATCTGGAATCGCTCCTCAACCATCTCGAACTCAACGAACATTCCCTGGTATTCCATGACTGGGGGGGAGCCATAGGCATGGGGTATGCGGCTCGCCACCCCGAAAGGACTCGCGTCCTGGTTGTCCTTAACACCGCGGCTTTCCCGGCATCCCGGATGCCCCTCCGGATCGGAATCTGCAGGATTCCTTTTCTTGGTCCTCTCCTGGTGCGCGGATTGAACTGTTTCGCCGGAGCCGCCCCTTACATGGCGGTCCGGTCGAAAATGGATTCCGATCTTGCCAAAACCTATCTCCAACCTTATGATTCCTGGACTAACAGGATAGCCATCCAGCGGTTTGTTGAGGATATCCCCATGTCCGCAAAACATCCAAGCTGGCCTACCCTTAAAGAAGTGGAAGGCGGTCTCCGCCTTTTCACGGACAGGCCCATGCTGATTATCTGGGGAGGTCAGGATTTTTGTTTTAACGACTCGTTTTATGAGGAGTGGACGAGACGTTTTCCCGACAGCGAAAAACACTATTTCCCCGAAGCCGGCCATTATGTCCTGGAAGACGCCTTTGATGAGGCTGGACCATTGATCAGGGGATTTCTGGTTCGTCATCTTATTACTTAAGATAAACAAGTCATGTTGACTAACATTTACCAGGCCTTGGTCAGGCAGGCGGAAGAAAGAGGTGGTGAACCCGCCCTGATTGACGGGAGAGGCAGAACAGGCCACCGGAACTGGTCGTTCGCTGAGATCCATGAAGAAAGCCGGACTCTTGCTGCCGGCCTATCCTCGCTCGGGGTCCGGAAGGGTGATCGGGTTATGCTCATGGTCCCTCCCTCCAGTTCGTTCATTACCCTGACCTTTGCCCTTTTTTCCCTTGGAGCAGTGGTCATTCTGATCGATCCCGGCATGGGATTGAGGAATATGAGACGCTCCATCAGCAGGGTCAATCCCAGGGTCTTTATAGGCAGTGCCAGGGCACAGATTTTTAGAATCATTTCCAGGCGGGCTTTCAGGGAAACAGCGCTCATTCTGGGTGTTGATCCCTTGAGCAGGCTGCTGACCGGGATGCAAAAAAGGTTGGAGCCAGGCAAGTCGGATAAGAAGAAGCCAGGGTGTGAAACAAAGAAGGATGACTTAGCCGCTGTCATCTTCACCACCGGCAGTACCGGACCTCCCAAGGGAGTCCAGTACACCCACCGGATCTTCGCCGCTCAACTCTCTTTGATCAAGAATTACTATGATATAGGGGCTGGGGACCGTGATCAACCTGCCTTTCCCCTCTTCGCCCTCTTTTCCATAGGGCTCGGGGCAACAGTGGTTTTACCTGAGATGGACCCATCCAGGCCCGCCAGGGTGGACCCAGCCAGGTTCGTCAGAACGATTCTGGAGCATGAAGTGACCTATTCCTTCGGATCTCCGGCGATCTGGAAAGTGGTCAGCCGCTACTGCCTTGCCGAAAAGATCAGCTTGCCTCCATTGAAAAAAGTACTGATGGCAGGAGCCCCGGTGCCAGGAGAACTGGTGAGAGACGTTCTTCGTATACTGCCGGACGGGGCCGACGTCCATACTCCTTACGGGGCGACCGAGGCCCTTCCAGTCGCCTCCATCTCAGGCGGGGAGATTGTAAACGAAACCTGGGAGAAGAGCCGGAAAGGGCAGGGGATCTGTGTGGGCCGGGCTCTGCCCGGCAATGAGATAGCTATTATAAGACCTGTGTCCCATCCTCTTGCCGCCTGGTCGGAGGCTGTCCTCTGCAAAACTGGAGAAATTGGCGAGGTAGTGGTTAAGGGCGAAGTGGTGACCGGGGCTTATGACGGGATGGAGGAGGCCACCATCAAGGCCAAGATACCTGACGGGGATTCTTTCCGCCACCGGATGGGGGATATGGGATATCTGGACGACCGGGAGCGGCTCTGGTTCTGTGGCCGGAAAGACCATCGTGTCCTGATGCGGGATAGAGTCCTTTACCCCATACCCTGTGAGGCGCTTTTCAACGAACATCCCCAGGTATCAAGATCGGCGTTGGTGGGTATCGGCACCGTCGGCCGACAGAAGCCAGTCCTGATTGTTGAGCCTGTTCCGGGAAGGATCGACAGGGTGCGGCTTTTAACTGAGCTTCAAGAGATAGGCAGCAGCAATCAGCTCACCTCCGATATAGATACGTTTCTTATTCATCCTGAATTCCCGGTCGACATCCGTCATAACGCCAAAATTTTTCGGGAAAAACTGGCTGCGTGGGCCTCGGATCAACTCAGAAGCAGAAAAACAGGATCAGCAGGAGGGAATTGACCAGGAAATTGCCGGGTGGAAGAACTTTCAGGCGGCTTCCTTCTCCTGATAAAGATGGATATCTCTTTGGGGAAATGGGATGGTGATTTCGGCCCGGTCGAGCTCCTGCTTTATCCGTTCGATCAAATCAAAACGAATTGCCCAGTATTCCCCGGTTCTTACCCAGGGCCTGATTACAAGATTGACGCTGCTGTCTCCCAGTTCTGCAACGGCGATTACCGGAGCCGGTTCAGGCAGGATCCTGGGTTCGTTTTTCAATATGCCGGCAAGTACTTCTTTGCTTTTTGCTATGTCGTCGCCATAGCCTATCCCTACGGCCAGGTCCAGACGACGGGTATCATGAGCGGTTACGTTGGTAATGACATTGTCCATTATAATACTGTTTGGAACAATGACTTGCTGGTTATCCGGAGTGGTGAGTTCGGTGCTGAAAATGGAGATTTCCTTTACAGTGCCCGCGGTCCCACCAGCCTGTACATAATCGTTTACCCTGAAAGGTCTGAAAAGAATGAGCATTACTCCGGAAGCAAAGTTGCGGAGAGAGTCTTTGAGAGCCAGGCCGACAGCGAGACCGGCGGCACCGACAACAGCCAGCAGGGAAGCGGTGTTTAAGCCCAGCTTATTGAGTGCGATTATAATGACGACGACAAGCAGGGCATAGAAGCAAATCTTCCGCAAGAAACTGACCAGAGTCGAATCCACCTTCTTTTTTTCCATCACTTTTGCAGCAAGGTTTGCCAACCTGCCTGCGATGAGCAGGCCGACGACAAAAATCAGAGCTGCTGCCGCGACATTGATCAAAAAAGGGACTACCAGTGCACTCAGTGATTCCATATTCGTCATTTTCCCCTCCCTTCTTCTCTGTTTCCCCGATTATAAATGCCGTATGAGTCCTTATTATAGTTGCTTGTTGCGTAAGATCCAACAGCATTATCTCTTCAGGTTTTCTGTACTATTGTCACAGGCGCAATCTTTACCGGCAACAGCCTGGCTCCTGGAATCGGAAGACGGTTGGGTTATCCTCTATCGTTTCGTAAATGCCGTTGT
>JBEPXR010000116.1:0-7869 GCA_041641775.1 Desulfobia sp.
TCCACCGTCTCTCCGGACAGCCCGAAATTAACGACGTTATGCTCGGGAAATCCTTCCTGCCAGTCAAAGTATTCAATGAGGGAATCCCCCATAAACAACAGGTTCATCATCCATCTCCCTTTATTTCAGTAAATTTCAATCTTATGATAAAAGTCAGCAAAAGACAATATCCCTTCCCCTCCTGGAAACATTGTTCATGACATCCACCAAGCGTTATACGGTCTTCCTTATTCTCCCAGTGAGTTCCCGGCCGACAAAGGAGTCAAGGAAGACTGCCCGAAGAAAACCGTCCAACCTGCATTTAGGAAATTGGTCTATATCGGTCTGTCGAACAGTCACTGCGACAATTTGCCACATCCAATATTCTGAAATTACACCAAATTTATCTTGACATTAATATTTCAAGGGATTAGCCTCGCCCGCCAGTTTCTGAGTCAACCACTCTTTTTGAACTCGTTCAACTGGAAATAAATGAAAAGGAGCCGTCTACAGGATTCTGCAGCAGGCTCAAAAGGGAGAGTATGGATACAAAAATACACAAAATTTCTCTGTTTTTTCTTGGCCTGTCATTTTTGTTCATTCAATATTCATTTGCTGCCACGGGACAGATCACCGTAACATCGCACGATCTGGAGCAACAGTTCTGCCCCACCAGCAATTTTTCAGTGTCTGGTACTTTCATTCTGACCGAGGATGAAACTCCCTGGAAACATGTCAGCAGCTCTCCCCATTGCAGCGGCGGTAAGCCAGCCTACTATTACCCTCGAATCCGTCTTCCGTATTCTTCTACAACCTGGGCTTATCTCTACTATACGATTGATGACTCTCCCGAGTCAAAACACGGGATTGCCAAGGTGAGTTCCCTGGAGTGGGGAAACGACCAATATAACCAGGTCGGGGAAATACTGGATTTTTCATTTGGTGTCGACATTCGTAATCTATCTCCCGGCGCCCATACTGTCGAAGTCGTTTTTCAGGACCTGTTCGGTGTCTCCTGCCTGACCTGGTGGGGAGGATATCGGAACAGCAACATGTCAAGGCTGGGTGACATCATCGATGAGAAAATCCTGAGCTTCTATATTCCGGATGAGCCGGGCGGAGAGTGCAACATTACGGAATCTGAAACCGACGAAAAACCCAATCCCGACACCGGCAAAAGAAACTGCCGGAACCATAAGTCGATAGGCTCCTCAGTCGACATGGCCAACGGCAACCTGTTTAGTGATCACCAGGTTTCCCCGAATCCTGAGATCCCCTATTCCCTTTATTACAACAGCCGCTCAGACCGGGAAAGCCGGTTCGGATACGGCTGGAACGATCGTTTTGATGCCAGGCTACTGGTAAACAGTGACGAATCCGTTGTTCTTGTCGACAAAGACGGCCGTGAAACGATCTATACGGTCAATGCGGACGGCACCTTCGCTTCTCCGGCAGGCAACCATGATACCCTGGTGAAGGAAGGGGAGAACTACAGACTCCTGCGCCGTGGCGGAGGCTTCCTCCTTTTTGACCTGGACGGCAGACCGGAACACATCGAAGACCGAAACGGCAATCGGACGACCTACCAGTATACCAGTGACAAACTGGTCCGGATCACCGACCCGAACGGTCAATCCCTCTACTTTACCAGCAATAACGACGGCCTGATCTCGAAAATCACCGATGACAGCGGCAGAACTTCAACCTTCACCTATGACGATGAGGCAAATCTCCTTACTTTTACCAACCCCGCCGGACACTCCTGGTCCTTCACCTATGATGACGAACATAACATGACCGGCAAGACCGATCCCCTGGAGCGGACTGTCCAATACCTATACGACAACAGTGACCGCCTCGTCGGCTCGGTTGACAGCACCGGAAACAATCGTGAAGTGGAGTATGTGGACGAAAGGATCACCCGGTTTACCGGTTCCGACGACGCCACCGGCGAATATACATTTGACGAAAACCAGAAAATGGTTGAAAAAATCGATCCCCTCGGCAATGTCACGGAGTACACCTGGGATGAAAATTTAAACCAAACCAAGGTTACCGATGCCGCCGGCACTGCCAGCTATACTTATGATACCTACGGCAACCTGATCAAGATTGTCGACAAGATGGGCCATGAAACCACCTATACCCATAATGAATTCGGGCAGATCACCAGCCGGACCGATGCCCAGAGCGACACAACGGTTTATCAATATGACGCCAGGGGCAATCTTCTTTCCAGAACTGATCCGTTAGGAAACACAGTCAATTACTGTTACGATGACAGGGGACGGGTCACCTCTATTACCGATGCTCTGGAACGGGAAACCAGCTTCGTGTACGATGAGGCGGGCAACATAGTCAGGTACACCGATCCGGCAGGAGCCGTCACCAGAATGAGCTACGATCAGGCCGGCAACATGATCTCCCTGACCGATGCGAAAGAACACACCACGACCTTCACCTATGATATTCTGGGAAGGATGCTCTCCATAACCGATGCCAAAGCCAACACCACTGTCTATCAATTCGACGTCCTGGGCAACAGGACAGCGGTGACAGACGCCAACGGCAACACCAGCCGTTATACATATGACAACAAGGACCGGGTGACCAAAGTAATCGATGCTTTAGACCAGGTCACTACCCTTTCCTACACTCCCGCCGGCTGCGCAACCTGCAGCGATACAGGAAAAAACCGGCCAGCTTCGCTTACCGACGCAAGGGGCCAGACCACCGCCTTTACCTATGATGAACTGGGGCGCCTGATCAAGGAAGTCGATCCTCTGGGAAACGCCGCCAGCTACAAGTATGATGCCACAGGCAACCTTGTCTCCCGGACCCTCCCGGACGACACCACCATCACCTATGAGTACGACGCCCTGGGCCGCCTCCTGGCCGGAAGTTACCCGGACGGTTCCTCAACCACCTTTTCCTACGATGCAGAGGGCAATCTCGTTTCCGCCGCCAACCAACATATTTCCTATCAGATGAAGCATGATGCCCTGGGACGTTTAATCGAGATAACCGACTCCAGGAACCGCACCATCTCCTACTCCCTTAATGCGGCCGGCAGCCGCACCCGGATGATCATGCCTGACGGTGAAACGGTGGACTACAGCTATGACGGGGCCGGGCGACTGGCGGACCTGGACTCTTTTTGCGGCCGCTTTGACTTCAGTTATGACAGCTTGAGCAGAAGAACGGGCCTTCACTATCCAAATGGAATCAACACCAGCTACAGCTATGATCCGAGAGGCCTGCTTTCCGGGATAGAGAGTCTCGATGACCGGGGAAAAACCGTTAACCTGTTCACCTACAACCACGACAAGGCGGGCAATCGACTTTCCAGGACCTCCCGGGACAGAGACGAAGACTACTCCTATGATCCAACCTACCAGCTGATCGAATCAGTCACGAACAAGCTCAACCGGAAGGGACAGGCAACCAGGAGCCTGAGCCGGGAATACGAATACGACCAGGTGGGCAACCGTCTCAATCAGGCAGACGCAAAACAGCCGACTTTATACAATGAAGCCAATCAGCTGGTAGAAGACGACAGCTTTTCCTATGAATACGACGCCCGGGGCAACCTTATCTCCAAAACCTCCAAGCAGCAGGGCCACACTGAAAAATGGCTCTACGAGTATGACTACGAGGGAAGGCTGACCAAGGTTACCAAAACAGATGTCGGCAAAGTCAGGGAAGTCACGAGCTTCAAATACGATCCCTTCGGCCGCCGGATAGAGAAACAGCGGCAGCACTTCAGCGCCAGTGACACCCCCAGCCAGACCGTCATCCACACCTATGTCTATGATAATGAAGACATAATTCTTGAAAAGACGACCTGGCACAATCCCGGACACGGCCAGTACAAGGAAGAAAACACCCGCTATCTGCACGGAACGGGTATTGACGAACCGTTGGCTTTCGAGCAGAATGGCAAGGTTTACTACTACCACGCCGACGGCCTGGGAAGCATCACCCAGATCACCGATGACCGGGGCAAGGTCAGAGCGGCCTATGAATACTCACCCTTCGGGGTCATCACCGAACACAACGAAGAAGGCCTGACCAACTCCTACGCCTTCACCGGCCGGGAATGGGATGAGGAAAACGGACTGTACTATTACAGGGCCCGCTATTATGATCCACAGGCCGGAAGGTTTAGCAGTGAAGACCCGATTGGGTTTAATGGCGGAGATGTTAATCTGTATCGGTATGTTCAGAATAATCCGGTTAATTTGGTAGATCCGAAAGGACTTGCATATAGCCCTGGAGGGGAGCATGGAGTTGGATGGGGAACACTGCTTCTTGATACTACAGCACATCCATCTATGAGAGGACCTTTTGGGGGTTCCTGTGGCCCAGAAGGGTCTATACTTGCGACCTGGATCCCTGATATTTTCCCAGAAAGCTGCGCCGAACACGACGAATGTTATGGTGAACAGGAAAGCTGCCAGAAACAATGTGATGATAATTTCTGGATCGATAATTTTGCTGAAAGTGGCCCGTGGCCAAATATTGTAACCCCCACCATCTATTGGATTGGAGTACGAGTTGGTGGAAAATCATCTTTCGACAAATCCCAAGACGCAGAGCAAGTGAGTTCGCAATGAAACAAGTATTGACAATTCTCCTTCGTCTCACCGGATTCATGTTGTCAAGTGGCCTTTTTCTAGGATATTTGTGGTCTGGAGCTACTCTACCTTGGACGATATTACTACCTGCAGCTTTTTTATTTTTATGTTCGATATTGCCACTTGATACAATTCGCAAATATCCATTGATTCTTATTTTAGGGGGCCTTGGATGCATTGTTGACATTTATGCAACAGGCTTGCCTTTTTTTAGAAAAAATGCGCATTATGATGCAGAACTCCTCTTTTTATTACAGTGGATTCTGATAGTTTATTTTTTTATACAAGCAATTCGGAGAAACGGAGAGTATAGGTAAGTTACGAATAAATTAAGTGAGATAACATGGTTCAGGTCTTGAATTATTATTTTTTTTTAATCTTACTGACGGTTGTTCAATGAATATTGAGATAAACCGCAATTCTCTTTAATGACAAACTTATTTCAGGAATCGCCTACCATTCTCTCTTTACCTAGACACTTGCTATAACCAATCTTCGATGGTCAAGCCCTCCACTCTACTGAATTCTCTTGTGTTGTTAGTAACCAGTATGGCATTTGAGCTTAAAGCAATGCCGGCAATAAGAGTATCAAGTGGCCCAATTGGAGCACCTTGATTTTCTAATTCCGCCCTGATCTTCGCTGTAACCTCTGCTTCTCGCGAGGCAAAAGGGATTACGGCGATACGCGAAGTTAATGACTCCAGTTGTTTTTGCCTTTTTTGAGGATTAATAGATTTTGCGACACCCACTTCAAGTTCGTACAGGGAGATTGATGATATGGCAATATCTTTTGGGGATTTGGATAGCAGAACTTCAGCCACCCTTCCCATACCTTTGAAGAAGTAGATAAGTGTATTTGTGTCCAGCAGATACAAATCAGAAGTTCTCCCTGGGAGAGTCTTTTTGGGAGTCTGACCTTATTTCTTCAAGGGTTGGAAAGTCATTTTTCCAGCTACCAGCAAGCCTGACGATGTCTTGAGGCCATTCCGTCCTTATTTTCTCTTCTATTACGCTGGCAACCCATTTACTGACGGATAACTGGCTTGATTTGGCAGCTTTTTTCAGTTTGTCTTCAGTATCATTGTCCAAGTAAATGGTTACCTGACCCATGGCATTACCCCCGCTACAACCCTCTTAAATTATATTTACAATTATAATTATACCGAGCTTGCTTGTCAAGCTGACTCGAAAAACCCTCCTGCCAATACCCCGGAGAAGCTTTATTTTTAATCCTGGTAATTTTGGAGCCTTCCAGAGAGGTTATAGAATTCCTCGCGCGCCGCTTCGACCCTGGCATCAATTTTAACCTTGGGAGTAACAGAGGGGATCAGGTTTTGAGTTATTAGCTTTCCCTTATAACCATACCCCCTTCCCTTTAATTTCGGCTGCTACCTCTGGCAGCCTTAAAGCCACGGCTCATAAAATCACAGGGACAAGATAGGCTCTTATCCGGCAGATGGGTACAAACCCAAGAAAAATTGATTAAATCATTTCTTTGCAATATCTGAACGGTAGAGTACAATGATACCTATCACGTTAAGTAGAAGCAAATTCCCTTCAGATTATCCTCCCAGGCCTGAAGAATTCCCCAGCACCATTTCTGTTGCCGGCTGGGTTCTGCTGCTTACTTAAACTGAACGAAACAGCAGAAGACCCTGGCTGCATCCGGCCATAAGCCGTTTTTAGCATCTCTTTACAGCCTGCGGCCGATCGCTTGAGATAATTCGTTTGTGATAATGCCAGCCGACCATGGTGATGGTCCAGTTGGAAGCTGTTCCCCTGTGACTCTGCCGCGGCAGGATCCATAAATAACCTGTTTTGTCCGGATTTCCGGGCTTCAGGCCGTGGTATCAAGGTGATGCCGCGGCTTTACACAAAAAGAGGTTCCCATGAGGAACCTGAGTTCAAGGAGTAGCACAAGATGGCTGAAGGTACAGTAAAGTGGTTTAATGATTCAAAGGGATTTGGTTTTATCGAGCAGGACAGCGGCAAGGATGTATTCGTTCATCATTCCGCCATACAGAGTGAGGGGTTTAAATCCCTGAAAGAGGGAGCCCGGGTGACCTTTGATGTGGTTGACGGCCCAAAAGGCCCTGCTGCCGAAAATGTCGTTGAACAGTAAGACCCGAAATTAGCAGAAAACCCCGCTGCCGGCGGGGTTTTCTATTCTAACGACTTTTGAGGCCTGATAAACAGGTACCACATAAGGATTCATTTTGGCAAAAAATAATTATTCATTTGCAAAACGCCAGAAAGAACTGGCCAAGAAGAAGAAGAAAGAAGAAAAAATGCAGCGTAAACAGGAGAAAAAGAACGCTGACAACGAAAATAGCATCCCATCTTCCCCTGAAGAATCCCAGTTTTAACTCCTGTTTTTCTTACCTAAACACATCTCACCCAATTCAGGGGGATGGTCTTGAATAGCAATTATTCAAGACGCCCAAGCAATCAATTTCCCGCCACTTTTCCTTTTCTATTATAGCGATTTCCTCTTGTCCCCCTCTTCCTTATTTCGCATATCCCGGCAACAATTTTTCGTTTTATTATAACCTCTTGAGTTCGCAGAGTCTGCTGCCGGATGGCCGGAGCCGGCCTGTTCCCCTTCCTGTCAAACAGAAAAACTGCAACCCCATTTTCACACACAGCGTGTTAGATTTATATTCAATAATATCAGTATAATATAATCCAAAAAAAATTAGTCGGCATAACCATTATGTAACATATCAACCAGTTACGGTTATGCCAATATCGGGGTCCCGGTTGATGAGACTCTTGCCACTGACGAGGCGAGTGTCTATGAATACCCCGATCTCGGTCTGGGACCGATAGTAGACGACCCGGACCAGGACGGAAAGTTCAAGATTCCCACCCTGAGAAATATGGCCGAGACCACTCCTTATACGCATAACGGTTATTTTGCCACTCTGCGGGCCGTGGTTGCCTTCCACAACAACAGCTCAGGTTTTACCCCTGAGGTAGATCGCAATATAAGTCCCCTGGTGGGCAATATGGGCTGACGGAAACCGAGATAGATGCCATTGTCGCATTTCTTTACACCCTGACCGGCCCCCAGAGCAGGTAGACAGTCGACGAATTTTCTTCATCTATGCTTCTCATGACGCCGGACCCCCCGCCTCTCCGGACGGGGTTTCCGGTTCAACCCTGCCCAGCAGGCATTCGCCGCATTACCGGCTCCCGGGTTTCGGACCTCCTGCTCCGCGGCAGGGCCACCGAGAGGTAGGTCACCTGGAAA
>JBEPXR010000117.1:0-3832 GCA_041641775.1 Desulfobia sp.
ACTACTCCCGCCTCTATTGTGCAGTATCCAAAAATTCCTGCTTTCAACCAAAAAAATTTGCCCTCGGGTGAAAAACAATTCTGCCATCCTCCTGCATATCTTCAATTAATCTAGAAAAACTTGCAGGGCTTAGAGACAAAACGCGGATAATCATCGTTTTGACGACGTGTGCAGATACCGACTGTTGTAAGGTCAATTACGGAGCCCAACCTATCATCATCCTGAATTCGGGACCATGCCTTTTTCATTCCATCAGACCATCTGATATCATCAAAAACAAACACCGTGCCGGGGTTCGAATATTTCACTATTTCTTCGAAATAATCCAATGTTGGCTGGTACTGGTGGTGCCCGTCAATAAATGCCAAATCCACCGATTTGAGCTTCGCCAAAACAGGTGTCAAAGTTTCTGTAAAAGGACCTGTCACGTAGGAAATATTAGAAATATTTATGGAATCATGAATCTCATAGGCTAATCGCTGGCGATAAGGCGAAATATCCATGGTCGTGACCTCCCCGTTCATACCACCTGCTTTCAGTCCCGCTCCCATATAAGCACTCGAAATTCCTACATTCGTTCCTAACTCGATTACAGTTTGCGGCCCTAATAACCGGGTAAGCCAAAATAAAAAAAGCGCCGGCTTAGCTGGTTTACTGGCCTTGCATGCCCGGCTTATTGACAAATCTTTATCATAAATTCCTTCATCCAGGCTTCCATCAACAAGAGGTTCCTCACATTGCAAAAGTCTCTCTCGTTCGCTCTCAATCTCATCTACCCAACTCTGATCAGATGGCGATAACTCCCGCTGCAGTGATACTATAGCCTTCCTGATCTGTTTTTCAGTGTGGGAGAGAGTTTCGAGTTGATTCAATAACCTTTCAGTCGATTTTTTATTGAGATTACGCTGAACATGGACGCCGAATGGGATCTTTCTTAACAACTTTTGGTATTTCATTGCAATCTCCTTCTCTTAGTTAAAAGTCCAGCATTTTGTGAAGTTGGTCAGATTCAGGAATCCAATTACGATAGCATGTAGTCATTCATAAATAACTGCTTTGAAATCAGGGTTAAGGTTTATTTTAGCCTCAGGAAAGGTCCTGTTTTCCGCTATCTTCCTTGAGGCATATCCCGGAAAATGAGGAAAAAAGCATTGACATCAGCAAGAACGATATGGAAAGTACAGAAAATATCAAATTGACAAACTCATCGGGGGATATGAGGGAGGAGAGAATTATGAACAAACTGCTGTGCATGATATTATTCATGGGCATCTATTTTTGCACTACCGCTGCAGACGCTCAAAATTCCATTTCACAACCTGACAGGGGGGTCGGTTTGCTTGAATTTGCCGAATCCTGGCATCTTGCTGACCAGGAGGGCACCGGTGCATCAGATTGCGTCAAGGCTGCTTGGTATATGGGTTATGTTTACGGTACCATAACAACCAAACATGTCATGCAGAATCAGCACGACGCTCAAAAAATGTATAAAGTGAACGGCAACATTACTTTAGACCAAGCTTTACAGGCAATACACAGGTATTTGCTGGAAAACCCTGATTCCCTCAGAGAAGAAAGCCATTTGTTAGTCAATAAGGCCCTGTTACAAGCTTTTCCTCAATAAATCCCTTGAAGAAAAGCAGTGCCTCCCTGAGGTGGCAAGCTCCGGTTCCGCGTTTGAAATAGGCTCCTTAGATCAGCTGGCACTTACGCTTGAGAGCCTCTCATCAACCCAGGAAATAGTGGCCATATACTGCTCAGAAACATCTTCCCCAGGACAATTGATTTCCATGGAAACCTCAGAGAAAGTCTGCCAGTCTCCTGCCTCATAGGCAATAGCCAGAGAGAGAGGACCGCCCAGAGGAGAGTCTTTGCCCGACAGGGTGTCCTTTATTTCCTTACTGAGAGGTAACTCTCCGATTATTTCCTCCAGAGGCCTGCCTACAATGGCATCCATCATGGAGAAAAGACCCAAAAGGAAAAGATCCTGAGATTTATGAGACATTCCGATCTGGCCGGCCAGAAGTTCACACAGCCTGGCCCGCATCATGCTTGTTACCATGAGTTCAGGTGGTTTGTCCTCGGCTATAAGTCCCATTAACAGCAGACAGGTCCATTTCTTTATTTCCTCTTCGCCTAGTACAACGAGGGCATGTTTTATAGACTTAACCTCTACCCTCAGCCCAAAGAAGGCCGAATTAATGTAGCGGAGCAGTTTGTAGGAGAGAGAGACATCCTGTTTGATCAGATCTTCTATGTTTTGCAAATTAATGTCTGGACGGAGGATCTCCTGCATGAGTTCCAAATAATGGTGCTTGTAGCCGGGAACAGCTTTGTGGCTCATGACAACCGGCTTCTGGAAAAAATATCCCTGAAAGTATTCATAGCCCATAGCATGGGCTTGGTTAAGATCCTTCCAGGTCTCAACTTTTTCTGCCAGAAAAGAAGGGCCGTAATCTCGGTATTTGGCTATTATCTGCTGCTGTTGAGCATATTCGGTCGAAAGCACATCTATTTTAACAATATCAGCGATCTTTACCAAATCCTCGATTCCTTCCTTTTCAGCAAAATCATCTATAATAAGCTGATAGCCATTCTCTTTCAGATTGCGGCAAGCCTCCAATAACTGTTGATCAATTGCAACGTCTTCCAGAACTTCCAGTGAGAACAAGCTGCTGGGCAGGGACAAGAACTTGGCGTCAATCAACAACTCCCTTGTGACATTGATAAAAGCCTTCTTGCCGGAAGTTATTTTTTCGGCTCCGAAGAGCAGCATACTATTGGCCATGACCTGGCTGGAGGCCTTAGAGCCATCCATTTCGGAAAAATAGTTTTCTACGCCATTCCGAAACAGGAGTTCATAAGCGACGACTTTCTGCTTTCTGTCCATAATGGGTTGTCGGGCTATATATGCTTGCATTTTTAAAAATAATCCTTTCGTGAGAATGTAATGGTTGCTGTGGGTCCAAGTTCTTACAGCCTGGAGTGCAGAGAAGAATTCATAACTTATTAGGCAAATAGTGTTCCCAAACATAAAAATTCTTTCGTTTAATTATTTTCTGCCTTAAATTTCGGGGAATTATAAGGAACAATGTGGTACCAGCGAAACTGTCTCAGATAGAAGCTATGGACTTGGCTGCGCAGGAAAAATTGCATCTGTCAATATTTACTGCAATGCGAATTTGTACAGCAATATCATGATATTGCTTCAATTTAAATACGCATCGACCACAATGACGTCAACTTATCCTTCTACACCTTCCCTCTTCCTTCTTCCATCAGGGGAGTACCGTGGGATGGCGGTAGATCTCAGTTATCTGTACCATCATCTTTGTATACCGCCGTTCATTTTCCCTGCAGTTTAAACAGCTTCTTCAATATCCCTCGCTCAAGGGCACAGAATATTTAAGTTTTGATTAATCTGTTCCGAAAAGAGCAGCAATACCCCTGGAGTGGTATGGGGGAGGGTGGGAATTCTCCTGGAGCACCAAGGAGTGATAGAGTAACTCAAAGTAAAGAGAAATTTTTTTTGGAGGAATCATAATGCGGAAATCGCTCTCCCATTTATTGGTTGTCTGTCTGTCTATTTTAATCCCTTTTCACCTGGCGGCAGCCTCTGATCAGTTAGCCGGATTTTCCACTGTAGAGATAGTCAGTAAATCAGGCATACTTCCCAAACTCGAGAAAAGCGGCTGGACAGGCATAGCTCTTGTTAATGCAGGAAACTCCTCTACAACTGTTACCCTCACTGCCTATGACGATTCCGGAAGCATCATCGCTGACGAATCAGTTGTTCTCTCCGCCGGGCAGAAAACAGTTAAATTGAGCCAGA
>JBEPXR010000117.1:3842-7854 GCA_041641775.1 Desulfobia sp.
AAGTTTTTACTCAGGATCTGACGAGCGCCACATATATAGCTTATGAAGCTGGACAAAACATCGTCAGTTTCCAGCTGAACGGCTCAGGCGACAACAAGCTGCTGGACGCCCTGCCGGCTTTGTCTGGTAATGGGACAACTCTCTATTTTCCCCATGTTGCAAGTAATAACAACTGGAAAACGGAGATCTGCCTGGTCAATACCGGCGCTACAGCCTTAAGCGGTGAACTGACCCCCTATAGCGGCTCCGGCGAAAAGGTGACCTCAGCCAAATCCGTCAACCTGGCGCCGAACGCCCGCCTGGCATTTTCTGTGGGGGGAAATAGCGGTTTTGAATCTGCCGAACTGATCGATCACATTATATTCAAAGCAGACTCGGGCAGCGCCGTAGGATACACTAAATTCTATACGGAAGGCATGTATAGGGTGGCCATACCGGCACCTTCGGCCACCGCAGCTGATGACGTCTACGTTCCTCATATCGCTTCCAACTCGAACTGGTGGACCGGTATAAGTCTGGTAAATACCAACGCCTCTTCGGTTGACCTCACCATAAATTTCGACAACAGCACCAGCAAGACGATCACCATTCCCGGTGGCGGCCATAAGGCTTTTACTATAAAAAGTCTCTTCGGCAATACGGCTCAACCGGACATCTCCTCAGCAGTCATTAAGAATGCCGCGGGAATCGTGGGCCTGGAACTGTTTGGCAGCGGCAAACAGTTGAGCGGCGTCCTCCTGCGGAAGGATACCGGCAAATCCCTTTACTTCCCGCATGTTGTCAGTAGCGATACCTGGTGGACCGGCATTGTGGCCTACAATCCCCACGCCTCCCGATCTCAAATGACCATCACCCCGTATGACGGCAACGGCGACAAACTTGCTTCGTCAATGCTGAGCCTTGACGGCGGTAAAAAATACATCGGCACCCTGGCCGGCTTGAATCTTCCCAATGATACTGCCTGGTTCATGCTTGAGAGCTCAAATGCCCTCACCGGTTTTGAGTTGTTCGGAACCAAGGCACCAAAATCAAACGAAGAAAAAACGGGTGAAGAAACAGCAGCTGAATGGGTAACCGTAACTTCCGTACCAACCCCACCAACTCCATGGAGAAGCGGCGCGAAGATTGCGGCGGCGGATGGCATCCTTTATGTCATGGGGGGATGGCCTGATGGTCAGAACAGTCCTGCAGCAACGGCGGAAGCCTATAACCCCGCCACGAATACCTGGAACAGCGTTTCGGAGATGCCTGCCGAACGAAGTGCTTTTGAAGCTGTTTATCTCGATGACAAAATTTACGCCTCCGCAGGTGTATCAGAACCTGTGGAAAAGACACTGTTTACCTATGATCCGCAGAACGATACCTGGACAAAGAAAGCTGAACTGAATCAGGCCAGAGCCAGTCACGCTGCTGCTGTCGCAGGGAAGAAAATCTATGTTGCCGGAGGCTGGACGACCGGCTCCGGTTCAGGTGGCTGGTCGGTTCTTTCTTCCGCTGAAGTTTACGATCCCGCAACCAACAGCTGGACCAGTTTACCTTCACTGCCGATCAGTACTGAGATGGCGGTTGGAGCCGGACTTAACGGTAAATTTTATGTCATGGGGGGATATTCGGAATCCCTGGATTCTTCCGGGGAGACAATCGGCTACAATAACAGAGTCTATGTCTATGACCCGCAAGCCGGTTCATGGAGTCAGGCTGAAAGCATGCTGGCCTCGAACCGTTCCGCCGGAACAGTTGCAACCGCGAACGGGAAAATATACGTAATCGGCGGCTGGAGTCCGGATGAAGGGGAAAATAATGTATCCAGATCCGTCGAGATATATGATCCCGCCACGGGAAAATGGGAATACGGCCCCTCCCTTCCGGCTGGGCATGAGGAAGGATCAGCTGCTGTGATAGACGGTGTTATTTACTTTATGGATGGTTCCGAAGGCACGATTTATTCTTTAAATACCAATTAAGGATTGACAGGTTACTCACGACCTGTCTGACGCCACTAATCATGTATACCAAAGCTTTTAGGGGCAGGACTCTGGACAGGAATAGGGCCTTCTGGAAAACAAACTCCACCAGGGGCCCTGTTCCTGATGTATCAATTTGTCCAGACTGCAGATCCTTTCCAGCTTAGCCTGGCCTGTGGCAATCAATCCCCTATGTTCAGGCAAGGACTTCCGGAATACGAAATCTGCCTGGTCTCACTCCAGCGGCAGCCTCCGAAGGATTTCCTGCTTTCTTTTGATTTTTCCCTGAAAATACGTTAAAAAATCCATCTGTCGTTGCACTTTCCATCTCGAGATTTGAGCCTGAGAAGCATTCCGTCTCTGGCAATAGGTACTTCAGAGTAACTCCGGGGGCAGCTACCGTTGTATACCCCTTAATTTTTTTGAGGAATTGAATCATCTGTAAACCAATATACAGGGATACACGCGGTCTTTGAGAAAAAAATTCAGCTATACCGATATGGTGTTAATTCGTGACAAATATACAAGGAGGAGAACAGGATTTTTCCTGTTCTCCGTTATCGTCTTCCTCGGTCTGAATCTAACCGGCTGCGGGGGACCGATTCAGCGGTTGCAGACCAGTCACCATATCGATTTTCCCAAGAATCTGGAGAAAAGAAACAGGAACATTCTTCTGGTTATGGAGAAAAAAGACGTCGGTTGCGTGCTCAAAGGAAAAGCCTGTATGCTCTGTGACCGCATTTTGATCGATGCCGGAAAATCCGTACGCACTAACCTGCTGTTCTATCTATGGAATATCTTCGACACCTGCGGATTTGATCACGACATACCAAAAGATATCACCTATGATTACGTTCTGAAGGTCGATATCGAGGATGCGCACATTGAACTCGGGAGAACCAGGTGGAACAGCAATCGTATACACCTGAAAATATCCTACGTACTATATGATTCTGCCCGGAATCTCCTCTTCTCCATCCAGCCGGAAACTACAGGCATTGGGAAACCCGACGGCACCGAGGCCACCGTGGCCCCCCCTCCTGCGGGCACCAATCCCCGAAATGGCATTGACCTTTTTCATAAATCACTCGGTATTGCCTGGAATAATAGCCTCTCTAAGTCAATCGATTTACTCAGGGAAGAGTTTGACACCCGGCGACTATAGCTGGGACGGTCTTCCGTTCCCTGCTGCTTGACCTGGAACGGGCCAATCCAATGCGGCGGGAAGCAGGTTTTTACGGGGCGGATAGGCAGAATGGACATTGGCCTGCCCTAGGAAGTAACCGAAAAAGCCGCTCTGCTGAAATGACAGAGCTTGAAGCGCCTCAACCCGGTGAGGCTATCCGGCCGTTGAAGCAGCATTGACGGCTTCCAGGAGCTGCTTCTTATTCATCTTGGAACGACCGTCGATTTTTAATTCCTTAGCTTTGCCATACAACTCGGATTTTGACCATTTCAAGGAGGGCTTACTACCCTTGTGACTGGCTCCCCCTCTGGCAGTTGTCTTTTTCAGAGGAGCCTTCTTCCCAGCTGCCGGAACCGCTGCTGTTCCAGGACGTTCCGTTCTCCTGGCGCTCACCACCGGAATGGTCTCCACGGTGCTTCTCTCAGCTTCTTCACTGGCGATTCCGCCTTTGTCCTCCCCGAATTTTTCTTCAACACGCTTCCGTAGACCACCGCAACCCTGGGAGAGCTTATCAGTCACTGGTTTGGCATTCTCGGAAATGACCGGACCTATTATCCTGAAGCCGATATATATTCCGGCTCCTATGAGTGTGGATCTCAAAAAATTCGTCATATCAATGCCTCCTGTGTTCAGCCATTTTTTTCTGCCGTCTGTAATACCATCTCCCCCCTTGTTCTCGATATGAAGTTTCTCCGGCACCTCTGTTTCTGTTTACTCTATATTTTATAGTAACCACCAGTGAAAGACAATAAACAAAATGCCGGCTCCGCTCCCTTCCTACCGAATGTGAGCCGCTGGACACGCCATTTGACTATCCCCCCCGGCAGCTCCAGGCAGCCGGGGGGGATAGTCTGTCATACTC
>JBEPXR010000118.1:0-7784 GCA_041641775.1 Desulfobia sp.
AAAGTATGGGGACCGGCTGGGATTTCTGGATTGATCGGGGCGGTACGTTCACGGATATAGTTGCCAGGAGACCGGATGGCGGCATAATTACCCATAAACTGCTGTCCGAGGCACCGGATAGCTACGATGATGCCGCTCTTCAGGGGATAAAAGATGTCCTGGGTCTTGAGCCGGAGGAAAATATTCCCTCCAGACTAATCCGGGAAATCAAGATGGGGACCACGGTCGGGACCAATGCCCTGCTGGAGCGCAAAGGGGAAAAAGTACTTCTGGTAACGACACGGGGATTCGGAGATTGCCTGGCGATAGGCTACCAGAATAGACCTGAAATTTTTGCCCTGGATATCAAAAAGCCGTCAGTACTGTATTCCGGAGTACTGGAGGTTGAAGAAAGAATAACCGCCCTTGGCAGGGTTGTAGTATCTCCCGATTTAGGCAAGATCGAAAAAGATCTGCGGAAGGCGTATGACAGGGGGTACCGCTGTATCGCCATCGTTTTTATGCACTCATACCTGTTCCCGGGACATGAAAATGCCGTAGCCGACCTGGCCCGGGATCTCGGCTTTTCGCAGATTTCAGTCAGTCACCTCGTCAGCCCCCTGATCAAAATTGTCTCCAGGGGTGGAGCGACAGTCCTCGACAGCTACATTTCACCGGTTCTGAAGAGATACGTTGACTCCATCAGTGCATACCTGCCGGAATCCAAACTGCACTTCATGAAATCGGATGGGGGGCTTGCCGGGGCCAGATCGTTCACCGGCCGGGATTCCATACTTTCCGGTCCGGCCGGAGGGGTGGTCGGGGCGGTGCGCACTTCCGAAGCTGCAGGCTTCCATAGGATTATAGGCTTTGATATGGGAGGCACGTCAACTGATGTCTGTCACTATGATGGTGAGATAGAACGGGTCTTCGAGTCGGAAGTTGCCGGGGTCAGACTGCGCTCACCCCTGATCAACATCCATACCGTGGCTGCCGGCGGCGGCTCCATTCTTCATTTTGACGGCAGCCGTCTCCGGGTAGGTCCCGATTCCGCCGGTGCCGACCCTGGTCCGACCTGTTACCGCAGGAGAGGTCCACTGACTGTTACGGACTGCAATCTGGTCTGCGGCAAAATCAAGGTTAACTATTTTCCCCGGGTCTTCGGAGAAAACAGTGATGAACCCCTAGATTACAGAAGCTGTTATGACAAGTTCAGTGAACTTGCTTTACAGATTAAGAGAGAAACAGGAACGGCTCTGACCCCCGAGCAGGTTGCCGATGGGTACCTTTCAATCGCCGTTGACAGCATGGCGGAAGCCATAAAGAATATTACCACCGGGAAAGGCAGGGATGTCTCGGTCTATACTCTGGCCTGTTTCGGGGGAGCTGGGGGGCAGCACGCCTGTCTGGTTGCCGATGCCCCGGGGATCCGTACCATTCTGATCCATCCTTACAGCGGCGTTTTGTCTGCTTACGGAATAGGTCTTGCTGATATAAGTATCCTTCATGAGGAGAGTGTGGCCAGGGAACTCAATTTCCGTATGATACCTTATCTGGAGAAAAGGTGCGGAGCTTTGGTCAGGCAGGGCAAGGCGGAAATGCTGAAACAGGGCATAGCTGAAGAGTTGTTGGAGTTCAAAGGGAGTCTGCAGCTGCGATACGCCGGTTCCGACTCCTGTCTCCTTGTGGATTATGGCCCGCTCGATGAAATGGTGGAGAAATTTGCCGAACTGCACCGCAGGCGGTTCGGTTTTCTTGATTACGAAAAACCGGTTGTAGCTGAGGCCCTGGTGGTTGAGACTATCAGCAGAAACGCATTCCAGAAACCTGCTCCCGAATCTCAGCCAGTTCATAGTGAGCCTCCTCCAGGCGCTCTGCTTGACGAAAGCGGTTTTTTCAGCGGCGACAGGTGGCACAGCGCCCAAGTTCTGAACCGGGAGAAACTCAGACCGGGCAATCTGGTCAATGGTCCGGCCGTCATTATTGAAAAACATGGGACCCTGATAGTTGAAGCTGGCTGGCAGGCCGAGGTGAAACTAGGAGGTAATTTGATCCTGACCAGGCAGCATGAGATCGGGAAGAGAAAGAAGGCCGGCAATGGAGCAGATCCAGTGCTTCTCGAGATCTTCAACAATCTCTTCTGTTCAATAGCAGGTCAGATGGGAGAGGTTCTTGCCAACACCGCTCATTCCGTCAACATCAAGGAACGTCTGGATTTTTCCTGCGCTCTTTTTGACCGGTGGGGAAACCTGGTGGCCAATGCTCCACACGTACCTGTTCACCTTGGTTCCATGGCAGAATGTGTCAAGGCCATACTGGCAGCCAGGAAGGAAATGATGGAGGACGGGGATGTCTATCTCAGCAACGATCCGTATAACGGCGGAACCCATCTCCCTGACCTGACTGTTATTACACCATTTTTTGAGCAAGGGGGAGTAGAGCCTTCCTATTACCTTGCCTCCAGGGGGCACCATGCCGATATTGGCGGCATCAGTCCTGGTTCCATGCCGCATGCATCTGAACTGGTCGAGGAAGAGGGGGTTCTGATCAGTGATTTTAAACTGGTGAACCAGGGACGCTTTCAGGAAAAAGAATTGCGCGGTCTGCTTACAGGAGGACCCCACCCCTGCCGGAACCCGGACCAGAACATAGCCGATCTCAAAGCCCAGATCGCCGCCAATGAGAAGGGCGCTCGTGAACTCCGCCAGGTGATCGAAATTTACAGTCACTCAGTTGTCCGCTCCTATATGCAGTACGTCCAGGACAATGGTGAAGAAGCGGTTAGAAAGGTCATAGCAGAACTCAAAGGGGGAGAGTCGGAATTTGTGATGGATAACGGAGCCCGTATCCGGGTGCGAGCCATCATCAACAGGAGGAGTCGAACCGCCAGCATTGACTTCGGTGGGACTACGAAACAATTTTCCGGCAATTACAACGCTCCTTTGGCGGTCTGCAAGGCGGCGGTCCTTTACGTTTTCCGCTGCCTGATCGCAGATAAAATACCTTTGAACAGCGGTTGCTTTAAACCTTTGACCATAAGAGTGCCTGAGGGCAGTTTTCTCAATCCCGTTTATCCGGCGGCGGTTGCCGCAGGCAATGTGGAGACCTCCCAATGTATAACCGAAGCCCTGCTGTCAGCTATGGGCGCGGTTGCTGCTTCTCAGGGGACCATGAATAATTTGAGCTTCGGTGACGAGAGATATCAGTACTATGAAACAATTGCCGGGGGAGCAGGGGCGGGCCCTGGATTCGTCGGGGCCTCGGCAGTACAGACCCACATGACCAATTCGAGGCTTACCGACCCTGAAGTCCTGGAATCCCGCTTTCCCGTTCTGCTCGATACTTTTGCCGTCAGGCGCGGCAGTGGTGGTTCCGGAAGATGGAAAGGCGGGAACGGGGTGATCCGCAAGCTGAAGTTTCTGCAGACCATGTCCTTCTCCATAATCTCCAACAACCGTCTTCACTCTCCAAAGGGCATGGCAGGAGGGGGAGACGGTCTGCGGGGCCGTAACCTGTTGATTACCCGTACTGGAAAGGAATACGAGCTTTCCTATGCGGACATGGTCAAGGTGGATCCGGAGGATATGCTGGTTGTCGAAACTCCAGGAGGTGGAGGATATGGTACGGCCCCGGGTCAGGGAAAAGATAGAACATAGTGTAGATTTTTTGAACGGACGGGTTCATGAACGATAGATAACCTGCCCGGTCAGCAGATCGGTGATTTCCTTATCCTTTCCCCACCTGTAATATTTGGCCTCGGTCGTTTTCTTTTCGCGGTATTCTCGTGTTGGGCCATCATTTAATTGACAGGCCACCATTATTGTATAGATGACCTGGGCAATATCTTCCGAAAGTTTTTTGTCCATATGACTTACCTGGGCATTGGCTCTGCTCAGAACGTCAAGGCAGGTAAAAACAGTGTCCAGGGTGAGGGCGTTGTCTGTTTGAATTTTTTTGGTCATGGTCAGTCCTCCCTGTAAAATAAGAAGTAGCGTCACTGGTCAGAAGAAGGTTCTTATCAGTTAACCTGCAGTTTTCCGCTTTTACCGAAGACTAACAGCAATATCCGGGCCACCATGTTTCAATCTTGGAATGGCCGGTCTTATCTTCCTTTGACTGTTGAGGAAAATAGCCATGCCTTACCGTTGAAGCGTAAAGATTTTTAAGAAATATTAAGAAGAACGTAAAAAAATTAAGAATGGCCTGAAGTGTATCCCGTCCCGCTGTAATCAACCTTCAAAAGGGTCTGGGCAGTTCAATGGGCGGTTTCCTGATAAAATCCATATAGTCGTCATCTTCGTATTCTTCAGGCTTTTCCTGAGAGGGACGGCCAAGGTTTTTGGTTGGTGAGAGGATTTTGTAATCCTGTCTGCTCGAGAGATAAAGAAGATAGGCAGAGATAAGGAGAAGGGCGATCAAGATTCCCAGTTTAAGTATTTTCCGGATCATGACGTAATTTTCTTTCCCGGTAAGGCTCGGGTTGGTGGCGAATCTCTTGAAATTAATCCTATTCTCTCTACTTAGCATTTTTTCGTTTGACCGGCCATTGAAAATATACTATCAATCGGTAACACTAAATTTTGAAAAGTATTACTCATGCTGAAACGTTTTTCCATATCCCTCGAAGACAGCCTGTTGTCCGATTTTGATCAATATATTGAACGGCAACAGTATAATACCAGGTCCGAGGCTATCCGGGATCTGATCAGGAAAGCCCTCATCCGCCGGGAATGGGAGACGGACAAGATGGTGATGGGAGTTATCTCGCTGGTCTATGATCATCACCAGCATCAACTGCAGAGGAAGGTAACGGAAATTCAACACGAATTTCACCGTTACATTGTTTCCACAACCCACGTTCACATGGACCACGACAATTGCCTGGAAGTCATCGTTGTCCGTGGCAAGGCCGGAGCAGTTAGAAGCCTGGCTGATCAGCTTATCGCACTGCGGGGAGTGAGAAACGGCAATCTATCCATGAGCAGCACCGGCAGTGCGCTCCATTAAGATTCCCTGAGTTTCCTGATACACCGTCAATGAAACTCCGGCTCCAGGGGCCGTTTGGCAAACATGGTGTTACGAAATATTTATTTGTAATACATATGCATATCTCAGAAGGCATACTCTCCGCCCCGGTACTGACCGGCGGCGCGATCCTGACAACGATTGGAACGGCGCTTGGTCTGAAGAAGCTGGACTATGACAGGCTCATGACGACAGCGATCCTGACTGCGGGCTTCTTCGTGGCCTCGCTGGTTCATGTCCCCCTCGGACCCGCCAATGTGCATCTTCTCCTCAACGGTCTCATAGGTGTCACCCTCGGATGGGCCGGGTTCCCGGCCATCTTGGTCGGGCTTCTCATGCAGGCCGTATTTTTCCAATATGGAGGCATCGTGGTGTTGGGGATAAACACCTTTAACCTGGCATTTCCTGCAGTCTGTTCTTTTTACCTTCTCCGTCCCTTTTTGGCCGTTTCCGGGAGAAAAAGGGCTGTTGCCGCCTGGCTTGGCGGATTCCTCTCCGTCCTGTTCGCCGCGGTATTAACAGCTTTCTCACTCACCCTGACAGACAGGGGATTTATGGGAACTGCACTGCTGCTTGTCATAGGTTACCTGCCGGTGATGATTATCGAAGGGTTTATTACCATGTTCACAGTGGCTTTTCTGAGTAAGGTTCAGCCGGAAATTCTCTCCTTTAAAGGATAAATAATGTCTACTCCTCGTTTCGTCTCCTTTGTGCTGATTTGCTCTTTTTTCTTTGTAGCAGAGGCGTACTCCCACGGTGTCAGAGTTTTTGCCTGGGTGGAGGGAGAAAGCATCCAGGTGGAAGCAGCCTTCCGTGGTGGTCGTCCCGCAGGGAACGCAAAAATTACCGTGAAAACCGGAGATGGCCGCATATTGGTCAGAGGACTGACTGACGATCATGGTTTATTTCGGTTTCCCGTCCCTGAGGAGGCAAAACGCGCTGAAATTGATTTGGAAATCATTGCTGACAGCGGACCCGGCCATCGTGCCAGGTGGCTTCTCGAAGCATCTGATTATCTTAAATCACCTATCATCAGCGACTCGATACCGATTGACTCAGGTAAGAAAACAGAGCCCGGCAGGGAAGAGGGACATCATCCTGAAAACGAAATAAATGAGCAGACTCTCCGGCGGATAATAACAGAAGAACTTGACCACAAGCTTGATCCCATCAGGCGGCAGCTTCAGAAGAACAGGGATCGCGTCGGGATTCGTGATATTACAGGTGGCATCGGCTGGATTCTCGGGCTGGCCGGAATTGCCGCTTTGATCAAGATTAGAAAAAAGGAGAAATAATCATGTCTGGCAAGCTCCCTTTGGTTCTGTGTTGTTATCTGATCACAATTTTTCAGGGTCTCCCGGCTCTCGCTCATTTCGGAATGGTTATTCCCTCTGATAATATTTTCACCTACCATGACAAAGAAGTTGAACTATCCCTCTCTTTTTCCCATCCCTTTGAGGGTATAGGGATGGATCTGGCGAGGCCGGAGAAGTTTTATGTTGTTAAAGACGGTAGAAAATCCAGTCTGCTGAACTCCCTGCAGCCCTCCGAGATAATGGAAGGGAAGGGCTGGCGGACCAGTTATACCCTCGGGCGCCCAGGGGTCTACCATTTCGTAATGGAGCCTGTACCCTATTGGGAGGAAGCAGAGGGCCTGTTCATCATACATTATACCAAGACAACCGTAGCCGCCTATGGAGCAGAAAAGGGCTGGGACAGGGCTGCTGGCCTGCAGGTGGAGATTGTTCCCCTGGTCAGGCCTTTTGGCAATTACGCCGGCAATATCTTTACCGGGAGGGTAGTCAGAAACGGCAAGCCGGCTCCCGGAGCCGAAGTTGAGGTGGAGTTTTATAATCCGGACAACTCCTTCGAGGCAGCGACAGGATATCATGTCACCCAGACAGTTCTCGCAGATGAGAATGGAGTTTTCTCTTTTGCTTGCCCAGAGCCGGGCTGGTGGGGGTTTTCCGCTCTGTTTCAGGCCGACTATGAGCTGAACAATCCAGCGTGGAAGAAGAGTCCGGTGGAACTGGGGGCAGTATTCTGGATCTACCTGGATGAGTGGAAGAGTGGAAAATGATCGAAGAGCGTTTCAGTCGTGGCGATTCCCTCCTCCACCGGCTCGATCCCCGAGTGAAGATTATGGCCGTTCTTGTGCTGACCCTGGTTGTTGCCCTGGTTCAAAGCTTTCCGGCCGCCCTTGCCGCATTCCTGGCAGGGATAGTCCTTCTGGCTTCAGCAAGACTGAACCCTCTCATGGTCATAAAAAAAATATTTCTGGTCAATACGTTCATCGCCTTCCTCTGGCTGACCCTGCCCCTGACTTATGGAGGAGAATACCTATGGGAGGCTGGTCCACTTATTCTCAGTATCCAGGGAGTGGAACTTGCCGCTCTTGTCACCATCAAGGCAAATGGCCTGATCATGATCTTCATTGCCCTTCTCGCCACCTCAAAAGTAGCTGAAATCGGACATGCTCTGCGTTTTCTCGGGCTGCCGGAAAAGTTTTGTCTGCTGCTGCTGGCCAGCTACCGCTATATTTTCGTTATAAGCGGAGAATACCATCGTCTGCACCGGGCTGTGAAGCTGCGATGTTTTCAGCCGGGAACCAATCTTCACACCTATCGGACTTATGGCAACCTCTTTGGAATGACCCTGGTGCGAAGCTGGAACCGGGCCGGCAAGGTGCATCGGGCCATGCTGCTCCGGGGATTTCAGGGGCGGTTTCTCAGCAGCTTGCCCCGCGATCTATGCCGGGCCGACAGAATTTTTCTGTTTTC
>JBEPXR010000119.1:0-7767 GCA_041641775.1 Desulfobia sp.
TGTTCAAGAATTCTTTCCTGTTTTTTTTGAATATAATGGGTGGGTTCTTCCTGCAGCAATCCCATCAGGTCGGCCAATTCTCTGATAGTGCCGGAACTGCGCCGGAGCAGCGCGAGGTCGCTTTCAGCCGGTTTTGAAGGCAGGGCCTGGAGGATGGTGTTCAGTCCCTTGACCGCTTCAAAGATGTGGCCCAGGGCCTGGGCGGTATTAAAATCATTATCCATGGCCTTCAGGAAGTTATCAGCCAGCGACTCGAGCTTCCTGACGTTCTTCTTGCCGGCGCAGCCCTGCCGGTCGGAGTCGCCGTGCTCTGGCAGGGCGGCGATATCGGCCAGGCAGTTGTAGATCTTGTCGAGCCCGGTCATGGCCTCCTTCATGGCGAATTCCGAGAAGTTGATCGGACTGCGGTAATGAGTGGAAAAGGTGAAGAAGCGCAGGACTTCAGCCGGCCACTTCTGGAGAATGTCCCGGATGGTCAGGAAGTTGCCCAGTGATTTGGACATCTTCTCCTCCTGAATGGTCACGAAACCGTGATGGATCCAGGCATTGGCGAAGTTCTTCCCGGTAAGGGCCTCGCTCTGGGCAATTTCGTTTTCGTGATGCGGAAAGATAAGGTCCTTTCCCCCGCCATGAATGTCGAAAGTATCTCCCAGGTACCTTCTGCTCATGGCGGAGCATTCGATATGCCACCCCGGCCTCCCTTCTCCCCAGGGGCTGTCCCAGGCCGGTTCATCCGGCTTGCTTTTTTTCCAGAGGCTGAAATCGAGAGGATTTTCTTTTTTTTCGTTAACCGCTATTCTGGCTCCAGCCTCCATATCGTCAAGAGACCGGCCTGAGAGTTTTCCGTAACCGGCAAAGCGGCCGACCCGGAAAAAAACATCGCCATCCTGTTCATAGGCCATCCCCCTGTCGATCAGTCCCTCTATGATTTCTATTATTTCAGCTATGTTTTCGGTGGCCCTGGGCTCCAGGTCAGGAGAGATGTTTCCCAGAGAGGTCATATCCTCATGGAAAGCTTCTATAAATTTGTTGGCAAGGGCCTCTGTTGTGGTATGCTGCTCATTCGCCCTCTTGATTATCTTGTCATCGATGTCGGTAAAATTTCTGATGTAAGTCAGCTGGTAGCCTTTATAGCGAAGGTAGCGGGCGATCATATCGAATATCAGGGTTGACCTGGCGTGGCCTATATGGCAATAGTCGTAGGCAGTAATGCCGCAGACGTACATCCTGATATGCCCCTCATCCAGGGTAGTGAGCGGTTCTTTTTTACGTGACAGGGTATTGTATACTTGGAGAGCCATGGGCAGTTACACTGTAGAGTTTTCTTTGTATGTTGATGGTGGAGAAAGCTGCCTGTTTCATTGACAGGTCAACCATATTACTATGATCCTGAAATCTAAGCAACCACAGTAAATAAGAGACAGTCAAATGGAAAAAGAAAACATCATTCTACTGGAGAGTCTGGAGCTGTCGAACAAACTCTCCATCTCCCTCTATGACCTTTCCCGGAAAGTTGCGGCCGATCGCTGGCTGGTCAGAATTAAATGCGTGGCCTCCGCAAGTTTGCCTGAGGAATTTTTTGAGAAAATGCTGGCGGAGGAAGATGATCGTGAACTCGTTAAAGACATCAGAGAAAAATTCGGTGGCAGCCTCACCTTTGAAGCAGTAAGGGAACTGAATTTCGTTGATGACGATGACAAAGATAAATCGGTGGCTTTTCTCATGGACAGCCTGAAGGGAAACAGTGTTGATTACATGGGCAGAGAGTCCTTCCTGGAGAAGCTGCTGTTTAAGAAATATGACGAATTCAGACAGGAAATTCAGACCCGGCGCGAGCTCT
Source organism: Desulfobia sp. (assembly GCA_041641775.1). GTDB lineage: Bacteria > Desulfobacterota > Desulfobulbia > Desulfobulbales > SURF-16 > JAWLDV01. The sequence goes on from JBEPXR010000119.1 coordinate 1,841, forward strand.
GCCTGGTGGAAAAAGAGGGTGACGATAATGAAGAAGAAGGACCTGTGGATTTTTCTTCCTGTTTCCGGGATTGATCTTTTCGGAGGTCCTCATCAGACATGTTTTCCTTGACAAAATACCTCTGCCGCGTATAGTTAACTATTTTAATTTGTAGATATTTTAGATAATATTTTTCGGATTAAGCCTTTAATATCGCTGCTGATCACCGGAGGCCTGTCCGCCCTCCGGGAATTTTTTGGCTTAACGTCTTCGGAAAAACTGGATTAGGAGAAAATATGAAGGTATTGATAAGTGATAATCTGGCGCCGGTCGGGGTGGAAATACTGGAGAAAGCCGGTTTTGATGTGGATGTTAAGACAGGCATGGAGCCTGAGGAACTGAAATCCATTATCCGCGAATACGACGGTCTTGTTATCCGCAGCGCCACCCAGGTTACCAGAGAGCTGATTGAGGCGGCTGAGAATCTGAAAGTAGTAGGCCGGGCCGGTATAGGTCTCGATAACGTCGATGTGCCTGCGGCCAGTCAGCGAGGTATCGTGGTGATGAACGCTCCTGACGGCAATGCCACCACTGCCGCGGAACACGCCATCGCCATGATGATGTCCCTGACCCGCAATATCCCCCAGGCTACTGCCAGAATGAAAGAGGGGGGCTGGGACAAGAAAAAATTTCAGGGGCGGGAAGTTACCGGCAAAAAGCTTGGAATTGTAGGTATAGGGCGAATCGGCGGCATCGTCGCCAACAGAGCCCAGGGTCTCCACATGAAGGTGCTGGCCTTTGATCCACATATGTCTGAAGACGTTGTCGAAAAGATGGGTATAGAGCTGGTCACCCTGGAAGAGTTGTGTGAGCGTTCCGATTACATCTCAGTCCATGTGCCGCTGACCAAGGAAACGGCCAAGATTATTTCAACCAACGAATTCAAGATGATGAAAAAGGAGACCATGTTTATCGACTGTGCCAGGGGCGGGGTAGTCGATGAGGAGGCCCTTTATGAAGCCCTGGTAAATGGGGAAATACGTGGTGCCGCCCTGGATGTCTTTGAGAAGGAGCCAACCTCCCTGGAAACCACCCCGCTGCTCAAGCTGGACAATTTCATCTGTACACCTCATCTGGGCGCCTCTACCGCCGAAGCCCAGGAAAACGTAGCCTCGGCCATTGCCGAACAGATGACCGACTATCTGCTGAAAGGAACGGTAAACAATGCCGTCAACGTCCCTTCGGTCAGCGCCAAGGTTCTCTCCAAAGTCAAGCCCTATGTCAACCTGGCTAACATGCTGGGTTCATTTCACATGCAGATTACCAGGGGCAGCGTCCAGGAGGTTTCGATTGACTACATCGGCAATCTTGCCGATATGGATACCGAACCCATCTCCGTTGCCTTCCTCAAAGGATTCTTTACCCCGATCCTGGGCGATGCGGTAAACTATGTCAACGCCCCGTTCATTGCCAAGGATAGAGATATCCGGATCACCGAATCCAGGACCAAGAAAGCGGACGCCTTTACCAGTCTCCTTTCTGTGCGGGTAAAAACGACGAAAGGGGTCAATGTTCTTGCGGGTACGGTGTTCGGCAAAAGCGAGATCAGGCTGGTGCAGTTCAACGGTTTCAGGCTGGAGCTTGAACCCAGCGGCAATATGCTTTTTGTCATCAGCAAGGACACTCCCGGTGTTATGGGGAAAATTGGGACATTCCTCGGGGAGCATGGGGTGAATATCTCCACAATGGTCATGGGAATGCGAGTGGAAGATGGGACCAAGAACCAGAACATTGTCCTGCTTCACACCGAACCGGTTGTCAACAAACCTCTTCTCAACGAGATACGCTCACTTGACATGATCGATGACGCCGTAGTCGTTACGATATGAGGTTCGTAAGTTGTAGGTTAGTTATCAGGTTGCAGGCTGTAGGGGTGTAAGCTATCAGCTGTGCTATGAACAATGAGTGATTAGCGGGGACAGGAATATGTCGTCAGGTTCAGAAAAATCCGGGGAACAAGCAAAGAGATGCAGGGAGGCGGGCGGCCGGATGATCGATGGCAACTGTGTGCTGCCGGAGGTTACCTTCCCCGCCTTTGTCATGTCTCTCAATACCACCGTGCTTTATCATCTCGGCGAGCTGGCCGACCCGACAAGTGGTGAGAGAATCAGGGACCTGACCCTGGCCAAACACACCATTGACACCCTGGAGATGCTCAAGGAGAAGACAGAGGGTAACCTCAAACCGGATGAGAAACATATGCTCAATGACATCCTCTACGATCTCAAAATGCGTTATGTGAGGGTCTGTGGCTGATGTGAATTTCGATGACTTTTCCACCCTCATAGTTGACGCTCCAGCCAAGGTAAATCTTAATCTGCACATACTCTCCTTAAGACAGGACGGTTATCATGAGCTGCAGTCCCTGATGCAGAAACTTGAACTGGCAGACAGAATCACCCTCAACCCCTCCGCTGGTCTGGAACTATCCTGCTCCGGATCATCCCTGCCCGAGGATGAAAACAATCTTGTTTTCCGGGCTGCCCAATTTTTCCTGGAAAAAGTCCCCGATCTTGCCGGGGTCAGAATACAGGTCGAAAAAAATATTCCGGTTTCAGCCGGCCTTGGAGGAGGCAGCAGCGATGCCGGTGTCGTTCTCAAGGCCTTAAATCACCTGGCCGGTCATCCGCTGACCAGCCGGGAACTGGAAAAAATAGGAATTCTGCTTGGGGCGGATGTCCCTTTTTTTGTTTCAGACTGTAGATCCGCCCTGGCGTCAGGTATTGGAGAAAGGCTCGAAGAACATCAGCCCCTTTCAGGATACTGGTGCCTTCTCGTAAATCCAGGCTATGAAGTTTCCACCAGGGATATTTATAATCGGTTCGATAAGCTTTCCCCGGATAAAATAGCGTTGACAAGAGATCATAATTCTTATAAATATGTCCAGTTTAAGAACAATACTAAGCTGGCCTGTTTTAACGATCTCGAGACTGCCACATTTGAGAAACATCCTGAACTTTCAGGTATAAAGGACAGCCTCCTGAATGCCGGGGCGTTTCTTTCCCTGCTTGCCGGCAGCGGCCCCACGGTATTCGGTCTTTTTGACGACCTGAAAAAGGCTGAGAGTTGCAGGGATAAGTTTGCCGGGTTTTATCCTGTGGTGATCCTCACCAGGACACAGTAAAACGTGGATTTTTTCTGCTGGGGCGTCGTCAAGTGGTAAGACACAAGACTTTGACTCTTGCATGCGCAGGTTCGAATCCTGCCGCCCCAGCCAATTTCTATGTGTCCCGTGTCCTTTAACCGTTAATTCAAACTCCGATTCTCTTTTGAAAATGGATATGACCAAGGAAATAAAAATATTTAGCGGGAACGCCAACCTTCCCCTTGCCGAAGAGATCTGCCATTACCTGCAGATCCCCCTGAGTTGGGTTGAGGTAAGGAAATTCAGTGACGGCGAGACTTTTGTAGAGATCGGAGAAAATGTCAGAGGCCGGGATGTATTCGTCGTTCAGCCCACCTGCACACCGGTTAACGACCATCTCATGGAACTGATCCTCATGGTGGATGCCCTGAGAAGGGCTTCGGCTCGGCGAATAACTGCGGTTATGCCCTATTACGGTTATTCTCGGCAGGACAGAAAGGTCAGACCCCGGGTGCCTATATCCGCCAAGGCCGTTGCTGAAATGCTCATGGCAGTTGGAGTCCGCCGTCTGGTGACCATGGACCTCCATGCCGGACAGATCCAGGGATTCTTCACCATTCCGGTTGACAACCTTTATGCCGCACCAGTGCTGCTCCAGGATATCGGAGACCGTTTTGCCGGAAAGAAAGTTGTGATGGTTTCCCCGGATGCAGGCGGAGTGGAGCGTACCAGGGCTTTTGCTAAGCGTCTCGACGCCGATCTTGCCATCATTGACAAAAGGCGGCAGCGGGCCAATGAAGCCGAGGCCATGAGCGTTATCGGTAATGTCACGGACAAAAGCGCTATCATTCTCGATGATATGGTGGATACTGCCGGCACGCTCTGCGCCGCAGCTGATATGCTGATTAAGGCAGAGGCAGCTGAAGTATATGCCTACTGTGCCCATCCGGTTCTATCCGGCCCCGCTGTGGAGCGGATCGAAAAATCATCCATAAGCAAGCTTGTGGTCACCAACACCATTCCATTGGGGCCCCAGGCCAGAGAGAGCAAGAAGATAAAAGTGCTCTCTGTGGCCGGCCTCCTGGGAAAGGCGATTCATTGCATACACTTTGAGGACTCTGTCAGCTCCCTGTTTGTTTAACTTATCGGGGATGGCTGTGAATTGCCTGCTGAAAGACTGTTCCTGAGTGGTTGAAGCGGTTCTGCAGCTTTGTGCTGTATGACAAAAATAGAGACAGAAAGATAAACGAGAGCAGGCTTTTTATAGATTTACTCTAAATACAAGCGGCAGTGCATAATTAATATTCAGTAAGAGGTAAATAGCATGTTACAGGTAGATGTTGACGCCCGGGTCCGCGAAGACAGCGGTAAGGAGGCCACCCGGAATCTTAGAAGAAATGGAAAGTCTCCTGCCATACTTTACGGTCCCAATACCGATCCCGTAGCTCTGGAAGTAAACACCAAGGAGATGACCAAGGCCCTGCTCTATATTCAGCGGCGCAACGCCGTGGCCAACCTGACCATTGATGGGAAAGAAAAAAAGCACGTCATGATCAAGGATATTCAGGCGCATCCGGTTCATGATACTCTCCTGCACACCGATTTTTACGAAATAACCATCGATGAACCGCGAACCTTCACCGTTCCGGTCACCTATAAGGGAAAAGCCGCAGGAGTTGAAATGGGTGGTGATCTGTTCACCCATGTCAGAGAAGTCCCCCTCAAAGGTAAACCTCTTGACATCCCTGATGTCATTGAAGTGGATGTAACTTCCCTGGGGCTGGAACAGAGTATCACCTGTGGTGAGTTGAAGGTTCCCGAAGGTGTTGAACTGCTGGAGGACGCGGATAAGGTCTGCATAAGTGTCAACGCACCGGCAGCAGCCGGTTAGCGGTGTACGCTCTCAGAGCCTGATGTATCTGATAGCAGGCCTCGGTAATCCCGGAGGCAAATATGAGTTGACCCGGCATAATGCCGGGTTTCTTTTTCTTGACCACCTGGCTGAGACACTGAAAATCGATTTCAGTCCGTCGAAGTGGAAGGCCGGCACTGCTCAGGGAATTATGTTCGGAACGCGGGTTCTGCTCTTCAAGCCGGAAAGCTATATGAATCTCAGCGGTCCTCCCCTTGTGGGCGCTGCTTCGTACTACCGGGTGCCACCAGAGAATATAGTCGTCGTCCACGATGACCTTGATCTTGACTTGGGCGCTCTCAAAATCAGTGTGAACAGGGGAGCCGGCGGACATAAGGGAGTCTCTTCCATCATCAAACACCTCGGCTCCAAAAACTTCATCAGAATGAGGATAGGTATAGGTCGGCCGGAGTCAATGATTCCGGTGGAAAAGTACGTTCTTCTGAAAATGTCCGATAAGGAACTCGAGGTTCTGGAACAGCGCTTCAATGTGCTGGTTGACGGGTTGGAGACCATCCTGGCCGGCGAACCGCAAAAGGCTATGAACAGGGTCAACGAGACTTCAGGAACCCTTGAAAGATCCGGAAAATAATGAAACGGACCAGTGACTGAACAGAGCGAAGAGTTCCTGGTTAAAGAAGCTCAGGCGGGCATTCGACTCGATTCCTGCATCACCTCCCTTGAGGAGTTTTCCCACTTAAGCCGCAGCAGGATACAGGAACTGATCACCTCAGGCCATATCCAGGTCAATGGCCTACCAAGAAAAAAAGGGTATCTGGTTCACACTGGAGATCGGATCTCTGTTTCCCTTCCTTCTCCCCGCCAGTCCCTCCCTCAGCCCGAACCTCTGTCTCTGGACATCCTCCATGAAGACAAAGACATTATTGTCCT
>JBEPXR010000120.1:0-7718 GCA_041641775.1 Desulfobia sp.
AAGTGCCGGAAAACAAACTTCTTCAGATCTGGGTGACAGATGGGGAGTCGTGCAGTCGGCAAGAGTATGACAAAAAGATTGCTTCCCCGGTGCGTGAATTTTTCAAGAACTATGAAGGAGAGAAGACTATCCGGTGCCTGCTCTTGTTCTACGGGGTTCCCCTGAAAGTCGCAGGTCCAGGCGACAGACAGGAAGAAAAAGGCGCTATGTCCAGACTGAAGGCCCGCAGAAGGGAATTGAAGAAGAGTATCGCAGATTCTGAAAAAACAGAGCGTGAAGTCCTTGAAAAAGAACTGGCGGCGGTACGCAAAGCATTGAAGAAGGAGAAACTCAGACGAAACCGCTCAAGTTCTGTAGATTCGGAACTTGCCTTGATTCTGGCTGAAGAGTATCCTCTGTCCATGTGGATTAAAAACCCCTATTTCATTGGTTACCGCGGCAAAAAACTGGCCCTCAGCAAAGATGAGGTTCTGATGGTGTCCAGGCTGGACGGACCTGACAGTGATACCGTCAAGCGCCTCATAGATGACAGTCTGGAGATCGAAAAAAAGGGGCTCGACGGAACTGCATATTTTGATGCCAGATGGCCGGAACCGAAAAAGCGGAAGAGATCCGGGTATGCTTTTTATGATCAGTCTATACATCGGGCCGCCCGGAAAGTCGAGGATAGCGGCAGGCTGCCGGTCACCAAGAATGAAAAGGGAGCATTGTTCCAGCCCGGTGATTGCCCGGATGCCGCTCTCTACTGCGGCTGGTATAGGCTGGCCCACTATGTGGATGCATTTGAGTGGGTAAAAGGGGCGGTCGGCTACCACATCGCCAGTCAGGAGTGCCAGACGCTTCGCCGGAAAAACAGCCGGGTCTGGTGTAAAAGAATGCTGGAAGAGGGGGTGTCGGCTACCTTGGGGCCGGTCGAGGAACCTTTTCTTCAATCCTTTCCGGTGCCCGAAATATTTTTTGCTTATCTGCTCGATGGAGACTTTTCCCTGGCCGAATGTTATCTCCTGGCAAATCCTTTCTGGTCCTGGAAGATGGTTCTGGTGGGAGACCCTCTGTATCGACCTTTTGCCGTCAGGAATTCTTCTAATGAGAAGACCGGTCATTGATGTCTGTATGTCAGATCATCCGATACCTTATTACGGCAGGAGTCGTGGTAAAGGGCGGATCCTCCGGCCTTTTTCCTACTGTTACTGCCCTGCCTAGACTGTCGTGAAACATCTTTCCTTACGAATACTTTTTCTCTGTATCTTTTTGCCCCCAGTCCTTTATATCTATACCCTCCAGGGACTGGAGTTCTCCCTGCATTATTTCTGGGGAAGCGAGCTGCGAGGACGTCTTATCACCGATCCTCAGGAAATCCTGTCGGGTCGGGTGAGCATCCGGGAGGAGATCAGGAAGAACGTCGACGCATATCTGGATTCTCTCTGGCTGGTGAAACTGGGGCCTGTGCACAGAGTGGAGATAAAGACCGAAACCGGACAGATCATCTACCCGCCCCGGGAAGTGTCAGACGAGTTCTCTTTTGATTATGCAGTTGAGATGGAATCCATTCCGGATAGATTGGAACAGATTCGGGTGGCCCAGAGAAACGTGGAAATTCTCCAGGAGGGTCTGACGTTTTCTCTTCAGGTGCGGATTCCCCGAAACAGCTGGTTGGCAAACATTGTATTACTGTTGTACATTTTCATTTTCGCGACAATACTGTCTTTCAACTATCGCTCCCGGATGAGGACGGTTGAAAATTACACCAGCCGTCAGGAAGGAGAGTTGCAAGATGCCCGACAGAGGCTGACAGCGGTACAGTCCAGATTGGAGGAAGCGACATTAAAGGAGACATCCCTGCGGAAACAGATAGCTGAGCAGCAGAAGGAGCTGGATCAAATTGATCGAAAGCTTCAGAGCACGGAAAGTGAAGCCCTGGAAGAGATGGAAACCCTGGAGGAGCTGCTGGGAGAGAGTCTTGCCGAAAAACAGAAAAAAGAAGATGAGATGGCGTCGCTTCTCCAGGAAGTTGAACGTCTCAAATCAGACCGGCAGGTCTCCTCAAGAAAGAAAAGTAAGCAGTATGCAAACATCCAGAAGAGGTTCAAGGTCTTATACAAGAATATCGATTTCCACGAACGCGCTCTGCATGGGGTTGTCCAGTTACCGCAAGATCTCGAACTCAAGGCTGAGGAGATGGTGCACACTCTGAACCAGGACTGCAGCCTGGTGAAGGTGAAGAGAAAAGTGTTCTCAGGGAAAGGCAATGATCTGCCGGTACTGGAGAGCATATTTGCCTACCGGGGCAGGATATACTGGCGGAAAAACAGGGACGCCAGGATTGAGGTTATGGTCATTGGGACCAAGAATACCCAGGACAGGGATCTGGCCTATCTGGAGGGATTGGGTTAGTCCGGGAAGGAGGGCCTGTTCCGTGGCTGCTCTACGTGCTTTTTCATATAGTCATTGCCAATATCGTCCATGATCAAGTACTCTTTGAGTATACGATTAACCATCAGCTGCATAGACCACTGGGTAAGATAAACATCCAAAAAAATGATAAAAGAGGTGACATGATGGACCCGGAAAAATCACCATACACTATGATCACCTGTATCGTTCAGCGAGGGAAAGCCGATGAAATTGTAGATGCCGCCGTGGCAGCTGGTGCGGCCGGTGCGACCATCTACTACGGCCGGGGTCGAGGAGTCCGGGAAAAGATGGGGTTCTTGGGTCGTCTGATTAAGCCCGAGAAAGAGGTGATCCTCATCGTCACCCAGAAGGGGGAGACAGATGCCGTTTTTGAAGCGGTGGTTAAAGAGGCGGAGCTTGACAAAAAAGGAATGGGGTTTGCATTTCTGCATGATATAGATCGGGCGGTTGGCTTTGTTCCCTGAAAAAAAGGGGGAAAATGATATATGAAGATTCATATAGTCATACTGGCAATTGCTCTGCTTCTGGGCAAATCCTATGATCTCGATATATCACTCTACTACCAGAAGACCATTTCATTCATCTCCAGCCACTCCTTTCTGCTTAATGTCGGTGCGCTGTTTCTGATCCTTCTCATGCTGGTTTCGGCCGTCCTCTTCAACAGTTCCACTGTGTTGAGCATGCTTCGGATTCTTGATAAGGCCGTAATGGAGGCAAGCAGGTTTATCATCAGCCTGCTGTCTTTCGGTTCCCTGTACTATGCAGCCTGGTGGGACAGAAATATCTGGCCTGATTTTCTGCCCATACTTGCTCTCCCGGTTTTAGGAGTTCTTGCTTCCGCTTTATGTATAAACATAATTGATTTTAATCAACCGGTTAAGCCGGGAGTGGTTAACTCCCTGCTCTTAGGGGTTGCCAGTTTTGTGATCGTTAATTTGGTATTGATTTAACTTGGGAACCCTGTCTATCTTAATCGCTAACCGCTAAAAAGAATACGTCATTTCCAGAAAGTACTGATCATCTTCCGCGAACCTGCCCAGCCAGGTGTCTTCCTCTCCGGAAAAGATGTTCAGCCCGATGATCAAATTGAGATTTGTCACATAGGTAAATTCGAAACGCGGGGAAATATAGTAGGACCGGTCGTTCAGGGTAAAGGAGTAGTGTAGGCCTGCTTCGAGCCAGTCTGAGAGGAGATCTCTGCTGATTTCTCCCAGGAGGGAATAGGTGTCCTCATCAAAATAGAGAATAGTAGGATCATGGTCATAAATATGGCGGTGAAGAAACTGCAGATTGATATAGGCATCCCTGTCACCAGTATAATCCGTCCCTAAAATATACTCGAAAACCGGCCTTCTGACCGAGGTCAGTGAGGAGGTCAGGAAAGTCTGATTTTCATGCCAGGCCGCCTCTCCCCGCACGCCGTAGTCACCAACTGTAGTTTCAAAGGCGAAGCCGGCTGTCTCCGTTCTTCTGTATTCCACCTCAATATTTTCTTCGGTCAGTCGGGCGCCGTTGATAGTGGCAAGCAGATCTTCTTCGGAGAAATCACCCTCAACCGTTATGTTTTTCACCGGGAAGCTGGCAAAATAGGGAACGTCCTCCCTGGTGTGGTGCCAGGAAATATCGAGGTCGATCCTTTTTATGGTTGTGCTCAGCCGCAGGCCAATTTCCGATTCCTGGTCCGGATCCTCCTCATGAACGCTCAGTTGTTTGAAATATCTTTTCAGGGCAAGAGGGAGGGGGGAGTCCTGCAGTTCCTCTTTTATGTGGGGAAATACGGCCCAATCGGTTTTGAAGTAGTCTATATCTGTTTCTTCGAAAGAGGGGATGAATATAGCCTGCAGTTGGAAACTGTCGAAAAAAACAGTAAGATCGGCCATCCAGACGGGTATTTTCGTCTCTTCATACTCAGGAATGATAAATTCCCGCAGGTCCCTGGGATTAATGGTGTCGACCGGGCTTATCTGGTCGGTCTTACCCCAGCGGATGATCTGCTTGCCGACGACAAAGTTTATTGTGTCGTTACTGTATTTCCAGGTGGCCTCGTAAAGATCGAGATCATAATCATCTGTTTCATTTTCCGGTCCGAAATACAGGTAGTCGGATAAAACCGAGAGGGTAAACATTTTTTTGTACCTGGTCTCAAGCAGAAGCCGCTTTCTCAGGCTGGTGTTGTTTTCGATTCTATCTTCTCTCTCCGTGTCCAGAGATCCCCTGACCCTGATATGACCGGTTATGGTTAAATCTTTCTGCTCTTCTACCTGCCTGCTCTCTTCGAAGAGGTCATCGGGAAGCGGTTCATCGAAAAGCAGAGGAGAAGCGTCAGGGCTGGAGTCGGTCTGATCATTTTGCCCGGAGGCCTGAGCAAGGATAAGGTTTTCGGAGGCCGGATCAACTGAGGTTTGATTCCGGCTGTTGTAAGCGATAATTCTGACCCCAGGTTTGTCTATCTGGTCAATGACTCGTTCAATCTCATAACCTGTCAGCTTTGCATCATTAACCTCGAGAACGATTCTGGTAATATTTTTCCTGTTCTGACCGATGCGGACCTTCTGGATTATGCTGCCTCCGGTTTCACAACTTCGGTTGACTTCGGGCACAAAGGTGTTTCTTAGGTCGATGATGATACGTTCCGGATTATGCAGGGCAAAGGAATGGATTTTATTGGGGAGCAAATTCAGGAAAATGGTTGCTGTTTCGTTTGAGCTGCCTGTGGTAAAGGAGATATTTTTTATTTTATTGGGCGGGAGATTGGCGCATTGCGCTTCCGGCAGGCTTAGACAAAACGTGATTATAGCCAGAAAAAGAGTATGTAGTCCCGCTCGATGCCGCTTTGTCATTGAATTCTCCATTTCAGTTGTATATTGGAGAATTTTAGCATTAATAATGGCAGGATGTAAAGTGGAAGATCCGGCTGGGGGGTACCTGCCGCATTCGTCGGTTAATAATCCGCCAGGCTTTTTCTGGATATCTCGTCCTTATCGAGATCCGTATTATACTGGATATCTTCAGTTTTGATGTAGGTTTTGTGCTGTCGTTCCATATCTACCATGCTGACGGTCATTTCGGTCCAGATACCATCTATCTGATTGAGCTTGAGAACCTTGTAGGTCTTAAAGTGCTTTCCCTTTTTGTCAAAGTATTTAACCAGGACAGGAACCAGGGACCTTTTACAGATGAGGCTTTCGGTCATACTGTACTGCGAATCAGTCCCTTCTCTGGGCCGGGTTTCCTGGACGTAGCAGTCCAGATTGCCGACGTTTCTGGAGCCCGTTATGGAATAGGTGTAATCCTCCACGGGCTGCCGTTTAAGGTCTTCATAGGTGAAGTCGCTGTTGACGAAGCGTTGAGACTGCTGGGAGCCGACAATTCTTCTTACCCTCTTAAGGGCCGGCAGATAGAGAAACTGCTCGGTTTCCCAGCCTTCCCGCTCTATATTCAGAAAGCCGGTCCCCTCAATATCGGCCGGTGAGGTGAATCTGATCAACTGTCTTTCCAGTTCATCCTCCATCAGCCGCTTACTGGTAAATTTTCTTACTCTTTTTCTGCCGCTCTCGCTGACCAGCACCATTTGCGCCATGGCAACCGAATTCTTACCCCTGTCTCGATGGAACACTTTGCGGGCAAGTTCCTTCCCGGTAATATCAGCGGCAGCTGCAGGCAAGGTGGAAGAAAAAAAGAAAAGAAATATAAAGAAGATAAGGATGTCACGGTAATTCATGGTAAGTATACCTGGTCTATTTCGAAAAAATTTAAACATGTATTCCAGCAGTTAGTGCGGAGAAAAGCTGTCAGTAAATAATATCGTCACTGGAGTGGGAAAAGTAAAGCGTATCATCCGGCAAACCTTGCCATTGCATGGCAGTAACCGTAACCTCTTGTCATTGCAATACATAATGCTTGTCACAGGTGGGGATATCCTACTGCCTTTCTCCATCAATCGTATTTCTCACCGTGTTCCCGAGCTGCTGCAAGGTCAGAGGCTTGTAGAGAATGCTTCTGATCCCGATTTTTCTCATTTCCTCCTCGGAGATTTTCGATTTGTACCCGGTACAGAGCATGACGGGGAGATCGGGCCTGATCTCCAAGGCTCTGCGGCTTAACTCATAGCCGGTCAAACGGGGCATTATCAGGTCGGTGATCAGGAGGTCAAAGTCCTGGGGAGCTGCGCAGTAAGCCTCAAGGGCTTCTTCGGAGTCAGTGAAGGTGGTGACCTGGTAGCCCAGATAGATCAGCAGTTTTTTGGCCATGGTCACTATCTCTTCTTCATCATCAACCAGAAGGATGTGCTCGTCACCACCGGGAAGATTGATGATGGCAGGTTTTTCAGGCCGGGAGGCATGTTCTTCGAGCACCGGGAAATATATACTGAAGGTGGTTCCTTTTCCCGGCGTACTCTCCACGGTAATGGCTCCATTGCTACCGGTGACTATGCCATGCACCACTGTCAGTCCCATACCGGTTCCCTGGCCTTTTTCCCTGGTGGTGAAAAAGGGATCGAATATCCGGTCCATTTCCTCCTGCTGCATGCCCCTGCCCGTGTCACTTATGGAAAGGAGCAGATATCTGCCCGGGTCGAGTTCGTGAATATTCCTGCTTTCTTCAGCATTCAGAATTACCGGTTTAAGACTGACAGTTATCCTTCCTCCCTGATCTTCATCCATAGCCTGAACGGCATTGGTGCAGAGATTCATTATTATCTGGTGAATCTGGGCGGGATCAGCCATTATCTTTTCCTGGTCGGTTCGAACGTTGCGCTTGATCTCAATAGTTGAAGGCAGGGAGGCCCGTAATAATTTTATAGTCTCTTTGACGATGGGAGAGAGAAGAACTGGCTGTTGATTGGTCTCCGTCTCCCGACTGAAGGTAAGAAGCTGGCCGATCAGATCCTTTGCCCTGTCCGCCGCTCTTCTGATCTGGTTGAGATTATCTCTCAGTCCGGTGTCTGGTTGGCTGTCCAGCAGGGCCAATTCCGTAAATCCGTATATGGCCCCGAGAATGTTATTGAAATCGTGGGCTATTCCTCCGGCCAGGGTTCCGATGGCCTCCATTTTTTCATTCTGGCGCAACCTGGTCTCAAGCATTTTGCGCTCGGTGATATCCTTGCAGAAGTGAATATAGCCAAGAAGATCACCGTTGGTATCCATGTAGGGTGTGGTGGTAACCAGCAGGACCTTCTGAAGGTAATCATTGCTGATTTCCCGGCTCCGGCTCTCTTTCCGGGCAGCCGCTTCCTTAACCGGACAGAAAACGGATGGGCAGTCGAGGGAAGAGCCGTAGAATACCTCATGGCACGACCTGCC
>JBEPXR010000121.1:0-7670 GCA_041641775.1 Desulfobia sp.
CTTACATAGAGGAACATCTTGCAGATTTAACTTCTGCCAACCCGCTGTCGGAGGAGAAAAGGGAGAAGGAGCTGCGTATCCTGAATTTCTTCGACAGGGAAGTCTGCTGTAGAGACGAATCATGCGGCATTACAAAAAAGGAATGAGAAACGGATCGATGGGACCATGTTTCCGGGCCCTCCATATTGAGGAATAATCTTTAGAAGCTGAGAACAAAAATGGCGGAATGGACAAAAACAAGTTGGCAGAATTTCAAGGCGATGCAGCAGCCTAACTGGCCTAATCAGGAAGAGTATCAAGCTGCTGTCGATACTATAGCCCAATTGCCTCCTCTGGTTTTTGCCGGTGAGATCAGATTATTGAAGGAGCAACTGGCAAATGCCGTCCGCGGTGAGGCTTTTCTCCTGCAGGGAGGTGACTGTGCTGAAGACTTCACGAACTGTACCGCTCCGGTAATACGGGAAAATCTCAAAGTCATCCTGCAGATGGCGGTAATCCTCAGTTATGCGGGGGGGAAACCGGTCATCAAGGTTGGACGTATGGCCGGACAGTATGCCAAACCGAGGTCTTCCGATACGGAGACCATCGACGGGGTGGAACTGCCCAGCTATCGTGGTGACATGGTAAACTCACCCGAGTTTACGGAAAAGTCGAGACGGCCTGATCCCGAGCGGATGGTGAAGGGGTATTATCTGGCGGCTTCAACCATGAATATAACCCGGGCCTTCACCAGAGGAGGATATGCCGCCCTGCACCGGGTTCATGCCTGGAATAATGAGTTCGTCAAAACCTCCCCCATGGGACGTTCTTATGAACGTCTCGCCAGGAGCATTGATCAGGCAATTAACTTTATGAGTGTCATCGGCCTGGATACCGATATCCCCCAATTGAACCAGGCTTCCTTTTTTACCTCTCACGAGGCCCTGCTTTTGGGATACGAAGAAGCTCTTACCCGCCAGGATTCAATTACCGGAAAATGGTATGACTGCAGCGCCCACATGATCTGGATTGGCGACAGAACCAGACAGATTGGCGGGGCGCATGTCGAGTATCTCCGGGGGATCCATAACCCTTTGGGGCTCAAGGTTGGACCGAAGCACGACCCCGGGGAGATCAAGCGCATAGTACAGAAGTTGAGTCCTGATAACGAAGCTGGCCGCATCACTCTGATTACCCGCTTCGGCGCCAAGGATATTGAAAAATATCTGCCTCCCCTGATCCGGGAAATCAAGAAGGAAGGCCTCCAGGTAGTCTGGAGCTGTGACCCCATGCATGGCAATACCTATACGGCTGAAACCGGATTCAAATCGAGGAGGGTTGACGATATCCTTTCGGAGATACGTTCCTTCTTTGAGATCCACTGGGCTGAAGGCTCAATTCCCGGTGGTATCCACGTGGAGCTCACCGGACAGAATGTAACCGAGTGTACCGGCGGGGGGCGCAACATTATGGATGAACACCTGATTAAAAATTATCAGACTAACTGTGATCCGCGTCTTAACGCCGAGCAGGGTCTTGAACTTGCTTTCCAGATAGCCGAGATGATCCGAACCTGATCTCCAGCGGTAGTCTTGATGCTGTTTTTCCATCCCGTGTATTTCCTTCTGCTGGGAGGCCTTGCAGGCTTCCTGGCAGCAGTCCTCATCACCTCTCTCCATTATAAAAAAAAGATCAGTCTGGCCGCATCCCAGGAGCAAAGCACTCGAATGCTCCACGAGCAGGAGCTTTCTTTCCGGGAAAAGGAAATTGCCAGCCACATCCGGGAAAAAGAAGATCTTGAGCGGAAACTGGAGGAGCAGGACCAGGTCCTGCACCAATTCGACCTGGAAAGGATTCGAATGGAAGAACAGGAGAAGCAGCTGCATCAGCGTCTTTTTGATTTACAGAATCAGGAAAAGCGCATGGCCGACGAATTCTCCGGCCTGGCCAACAAAATTCTGGAGGAAAAGGGGGAACGCTTTGATCGCCAGAGTCGCAGGTGCCTGGATGATGTTCTCAAGCCGGTCCGGGAGCAGCTGGGGGAGTTCCGCAAAAGGCTGGACCATATCCACAGCGAGGATACCCGGGATCGGTCCAGCCTCAGGGAACAGCTGAAGAATTTACGCGAACTCAATCAGGAGATGAACCGGGAGGCCCGGAACCTTACCCGTGCCCTGAAAGGGGATAACAAGGCACAGGGTAACTGGGGGGAGATGATCCTTGAGAAGGTTCTCGAACAGTCAGGTCTCCGCAAGGGCAGGGAGTATGAGGTCCAGGGCGGATTTTATGATTCGGAGAACCGGCGCCTCAGACCCGACGTGGTCGTTCATCTCCCGGAAAATAAGGATGTGGTGATCGACTCCAAGGTCAGCCTGCTTGCCTATAACCGGTATATTTCACTCGAGGACGACCGGGAAAGACAGACGGCTCTCAGGGAGCATGTACAGGCCGTTCTAAATCATATACGGGAGCTGAGTTCGAAGGATTACTCCGGCCTCAAAGGAGTGCGTTCCCTTGATTTTATCCTGATGTTCATGCCCATAGATGCTGCCTTTATGACCGCCTTTCAGGAAGAGGAGGGGCTCTTTAATGAAGCTTTCGAGAAAAAGATCGTCATAGTGACCCCCACCACCCTGCTGGCAACCCTGAGAACCATAGACAATATCTGGCGCTACGAACGGCAGAACGAAAATGCCCGGTCCATTGCCGACCGGGCCGGTAAATTGTACGACAAGCTCTGCCTGTTTCTAGAAGATTTTGAAAAGATAGGACGGCAGCTGAATACGGTCCATTTTACCTATGACAACGCTTTAAACAGATTGCGTCAGGGCAGGGGAAATGTGATTCAGCAGGCTGAAGCCTTCCGGGAACTGGGAGTCAAGGTCAGAAGGGAACTGCCGGAAGAATTCAGGAACCAGGGTGACTAGCAGGCTTCCGACACCATCGCTACTGCTTCATCTATGGTTACAAGCCCGCAGCTGATCATGATCAGGCGGTCAATGCCCAGGGCTATGCCGGCAGCCGGAGGTATGCTGTCCAGGGAGGCCAGAAAATCCTCAGGCATGGGACCTGGATTTATGCCTTTGTCCTGCAGAATCTGCCTTTCCTTTTCAAAGCGCAGTCTTTGTTCTCTGCTGTCGACCAGTTCTGAGAAGCCGTTGGCCAGTTCAAGACCGTTCACGTAAAGCTCAAAACGTTCCGCCAGGGAATCGTCTCCTGGTTTGAGACGGGCTAGACTGCCAAGGACAGCCGGATAGTCATAGACAAAGACAGGCAGAGAAAGGCCCAGATGAGGTTCGATCCTGTCCACCAGAATTTCCTCAAAGAGGTCTTCCCGCAAGGCTTCCTCAGGGGTCAGAAGACCATATTCCCGGAAAAGCTCGGCCACCGTGGTCCGGGGCCACTGTTTTTCGATTGACTCTTTCCAGGGGAAGCTGAATCCTTCACCCAGTGAGGAAGCCAGAAATTTGAGGAGTTCTTCGCATTCCCCCATTAACTCCCTGTAATCTATACTGGTTCTGTACCATTCCAGCATGGTGAATTCCGGCAGATGGTGCCCCCCCCTTTCACCGGCGCGAAAACACCTGCAGATCTGAAAAATACGGGGGTGGCCGTCAGCCAGGATGGTCTTCATGGCAAGTTCCGGGCTGGGCTGCAGGAAACAGTCTCCAGATTTTGCAGGTTCGATGTGACCTTCCGGAATGCAGAAGGGCTGGAGAAGAGGGGTGTCTACTTCCAGGTAGCCTCGATCAATGAAAAAGTCGCGAACCTTCTGAATTAGACAGGCCCTTCTCCAGAGGATATTCTCGCTGCAAATGACAGCCTCGTCACTCATACCGCACGCCTCGCCATCGGCTTATTCCTTCACTCTGGTGATATAGGCGCCGCTGCGGGTATCAATCTGAATCTTTTCACCTTCCTCAATGAAGGGAGGAACCTGAAGGACGTAACCCGTTTCAACCGTCACCGGTTTGGAATCAGAGCCGCTGGTGTCTCCCTTGACCCAAGGGTCGGCCTTGGTCACTGTCAAGGTAACCGAGCTGGGCAAAGTGACGCCTATGGCCTGTTCACCGAAGAGGAGGACGTCCACCTCCATGTTGTCCGTCAGGAAATTGGTATTTTCTCCAAGCTGTTCCGCTGTTATCGAGATCTGGTCGAAAGTCTTGTTGTCCATGAAGAAGTAGTCTTCTCCCTGGGAGTAGAGAAACTGCATGGTTCTCTCTTCCAGGGGAGCTTTGACAAACTTGTCATTTGAGCGGAAAGTCTTTTCAAAAGCATTGCCGGTCAACATGTTTTTCAGCCGGGTCTTATAAAGAGCCTGGCCTTTGCCCGGTTTGGAGAATTCAAAGTCGGTGACGATGTAAGGTTCGCCGTCAAGTTCTATCTTCAGTCCTTTTTTGAGGTCCGATGCGCTGTACATTAAACAACTCCTTCTCTTAGCTCATTAAAATTTTTGAGGATGGCTGTCATGTTTCCTTCTTCTCGACGGCCTCCGCCTTGATCCGGTCGAGCAGGTTTGCCAGCACCGGTTTGACGTGCTCCCTGATATCTCCAGCCACGATAATAAAGAGAAGGTCGTCTCCGGCCTTGAGCCTGCCTTCTCTTGCCTCGACCACAATATCAAAGATTCCATCCTCCTGGAGAAATGCCTGGCGAAGGGTTTCGATTTTCTGGTAGTCGGGTTTGACTTCAAGCCATTGTACTTCACTTCTGTCCTTTCTAGACCATGACCTGACTATCCCGTTGTGAACCAGCACCATGCCGACATTCTCAGAAAAAAGCGGCTTTTTTTTCATCTCAGCGATTGTTCCGGAAATGTCCATTTTGCTTCTCCGCCATTATAAAAATGAATTTTTACCCTAATTCGCTTGACAATTGTAGGGATTATTAATAAAAAGCTGAAAAATGAATGAGCATTCATTTTATATTTTCATCCTATAGATTAAAAAGTTATGCCTCCACGAAAGGGATTGGAAGTCCGGCATGGACCATATCCCTTTTTTGAAGCTTTTTCGTTTTTTTTATTGATGATTCCTAAAAATACTCCGATAAGTACTGGTAAATTTGTCACTCCATCGGCAAACGTCGTCTGGGAAGAACGATCAGCAAAGCCGTTTGCCATCCCGCCCCCTATAGCTTATGCGACTTCAACAGTGAATTGAGCTCGTATAATACAAATCAAATTAGACAAGTCAATTTCTAAAATACCCCAGGAAATGACAAGCCTTCAACGATAGTTCGGGACTTTTGGAAGTACCGGATTTTCACCCGACAAATTCAGATTTGATAAACCGAACGTAAAAGGAGGTGATAGAATACCGCGGCACAGGTCCGGGTGCCTTCTGACATCTGGTTCCCGGCTAAAAGCGCTATAGAACTTTATAGGTAGTCCAAACAAAGCAAATTGTAATGATTTACTTCCATAGGAAGTTGTTCAAGGTAAAACTTGGAGGGGAGAGAACCTATGATGAAAAAATATTTCATACTGGCAGTCGGTCTGACTTTTCTGGTCGGCTGTACACAGATGATGGAAAAAAGGGCCGCCGTAATCAAGGCCCCGGAGGTGGCGCCAGGCGCAACCTATATGGGCAGTGATACCTGTTATGGCTGCCATACCGAATATGAACATGGTGGACATAACGTCCACATGAATCTCGCTTCTTTTGAGGCGGGTGCTTATCAGCAGGGATGTGAGTCCTGCCATGGACCCGGCTCAGCACACGTTAATGCCGGAGGCGATCCCGCCCAAATCATCCGTTTTGGCGAAGATTCCGGTCTTACCAGCGGTGAACTGGCCGGGGCCTGCACCACCTGCCACCAAGGTGGTGAGATGATGCACTGGTCGTATTCCGAACACGCCTTCAATGATGTCAGCTGCGTCGATTGCCATGACATCCATGACAATGACGAAGACTACCTTTTGAACGATAAGGAGATAGCTCTCTGCGTCTCCTGCCACAGTGACCAGAAGGCCAAGATGCATTCCATTTCCCATCATCCCCTGAAGGAAGGGCTGATGACCTGCAACAGCTGCCACGCTCCGCACGGTTCCGCCAGTATGGAGAGAGGCATGCTGAAGACAGAAGAGAGGGTTAATGACCTCTGCCTGGAGTGCCACAGCCGCTATCAGGGCCCTTATGTCTATGAGCATGCCCCGGTGGCAGAATCCTGCCTGGAATGCCATGATCCCCATGGCTCCGTGGCCAACAACCTTCTGATCCAGAATGAACCATTTCTCTGCCTGCAGTGTCATGAGGGCCACTTTCATGCCACCAGGACTGCCGATACCGACGGGACAACGACCGGACTTGGTACTGCCATAGAAGTACAGAATGGAATTGCCACAGGTACCGGCAAGAGTCAGGGCAACCTCAGCATCAATGGGGATAGTCCCCATGACTGGGCCCAGGGCTATTTGACCAAGTGCAGTACATGTCACCAGCAGATTCACGGTTCTGATCTGCCCAGCCAGGTTAATCGGCTCGGGGGAACGGCATTAACACGATAGAAGGAGGTACAGATATGAAAAAGAAATATACCGTTGCCGCTGCCTTTGCCCTGACCCTGGCCTTTGCTGCGCCTCAGGCGACTGTGGCCGGCGAACACGGAGAAGGCGAGGGCGCTACAGTAAGCGGCTCACTGTCCCTGGGGGCAAGCTTTAATGACGATGACGATGCCAAAGCTCTGGCTTCGGAATACAGCAGTATGAGTGACGTGGATACCCGCGAAATCGTGGGCGGTTCTCTCCACCTGCATAGCGGCAGCAGTGCCGTGGGGGTAGAAGGCATGTATATGGCCCCTGACGAACAGGAGTATGAAGGTCATCTGAGTCTTGACCGGATTCTGGACATTCACGGCTCTTATCTCGAGTTCTGGCACCGCCTGGGACAGGATGAACTGCTGAATATGGAAGCCGAATCAAATGGGCCCGAGCAGGGAGCCTTGCTCTGGCATACTTATGAGTACGACCCCAATTATGGGACTAACACCGCCCATCCTGACGAGGCGCCCGAGCATGAATTCGGCATCTCCCGCAAGGAGTTCGAGGTCACCGGTAAGATCCGCTTTCCCCAGGTTCCAGGTCTGACCGTCGGCGTCCACAGCCGTCAGGAGCGGAGGGAAGGCAATGAGCAGGTTATGGCCATGACCAAATGCGCCTCCTGCCATGTGGTAGCCCATGACAAGGAGATCGATGAAACCACCGAGGACATCAAACCCTTTGTCCGCTACGATGTCGGCCAGCTTTCTCTGGAATACAGTTATCTCAACCGGAAATTTGAAAACGGCGGCGATCCGGAGATGCATATCTACGACGAAGCCCATAATCCACTGAGCGGAGCCGGTACAGGCGCCTCGGATTCCGGAAATCGGATAATCTATGACATTGACGAAGGGCCCCTGGAAATAGCCCGGACCCCTGATACCCGGAAAGAGGTCCACAGCGTCAAGGCCAAGTACGATGTCTCCGGTTTTCAGAACGTCTATGCCGGCTACGTCTATGCTAACATGGAGAACAACGATGTTGCCGAAGCCTCGGCCTCTCCCGACGGGGTGACCTACAGCGAGAGCAGTCTGGAGACTGATTACAACGCCGGCATGTTCGCCTGGCACAACCGCTTTTCCAAAAGGATGACGGTCAATGTCAAGGGCCGTTACCAGACCATTGACTCAGACGATGTGTTCATCGATAT
>JBEPXR010000122.1:0-4803 GCA_041641775.1 Desulfobia sp.
GCTGGCTGATATTTTCGAAGCTCCGGATTATGGAAACCTGGAAAAATTTCTGGGCCGGATCCCCATGATCTTCAACATCGTCATTCTCTCTCCCCACGGCTTCTTTGGCCAGGAAAACGTTCTGGGCCTGCCGGATACCGGGGGACAGATCGTCTACATCCTGGACCAGGTCCGGGCCCTCGAGAAAGAAATGCGCCGGCGCATCTACAATCAAGGGCTGGATATCGAACCCCGTATCCTGATCCTCAGCCGGCTCATCCCCGAAGCGGACGGAACCACCTGCGACCAGCCGGTTGAAGATGTAAAGGGAACAGAAAATGTCAAAATCATGCGCATCCCCTTCCGCGACAAAGAGGGCGAAGTAATCAATCACTGGCTGTCCCGCTTCAGGATCTGGCCCTACCTCGAAGAATTTGGAATGGAAGCGGAAAACCTGGTCCTGGACGAACTGGGAGGGCGGCCGGACCTGATAATCGGCAACTACTCGGACGGCAATCTTGTCGCCTCCATTCTTTCCGAGCGGCTCGGTGTCACCCAGTGCAACATCGCGCATGCCCTGGAGAAGACCAAGTACCTCTATTCCGCTCTCTACTGGCGAGATCTGGAGCCTGACTATCACTTCTCCTGCCAGTTCACCGCCGATCTGATCGCCATGAACACCGCCGACTTCATCATTACTTCCACCTACCAGGAGATTGCCGGGAGCAGGCAGGAACTGGGGCAATATGAGAGTTACTCATCATTTACCATGCCTGGACTCTACCGGGTGATCAAAGGCATCGATGTCTTCGATCCCAAATTTAACATTGTCTCTCCGGGGGCCGACGCCGAAGTCTATTTTCCCTACACCGAAAAGAAAGGAAGGCGGGCCGAACTTCAGGAGGAAATCGACGGATTAATTTACGGAAAGCCGGTGGACGGTGAAAGCCGTGGTTACCTGGAGAACCGGGAAAAGCCGCTCCTCTTTTCCATGGCCAGGCTCGATAAAATCAAAAATCTTACCGGCCTGGCAAGGTGGTTTGCCGAATGCCACGAACTGAGGCAAGAAGCCAATCTTCTGGTGGTCGGCGGAGTGGTCGCCGAAGAAAATTCCCATGATCATGAAGAACGGGAGCAGGCAGCTCTCATGCACCAGTTGATGACAGAATTCGATCTGGACGGCCAGATGCGCTGGCTGGGCATTCGCCTGGACAAGGATCTGAGCGGCGAATTATACCGCTTCGTCGCTGACCGAGGCGGAGCTTTTATCCAACCCGCTTTTTTCGAAGCTTTCGGCCTTACGGTAATCGAAGCCATGTCCTCCGGCCTGCCCACTTTTGCCACCTGTTACGGAGGCCCACTGGAAATAATCGAGGACGGCCGCTCCGGCTTCCATATTGACCCGAACCACGGGGATCAGGCCGCCCGGAAGGCGGCTGACTTTTTCAGAAACTGCCGGGAGGACAATTCCCACTGGAAAAAACTCTCCATAGCATCTCTCAAGCGGGTCCAGGAGCGCTATACCTGGCGGCTCTATGCCGAACGACTGATGTCGCTCTCCTGCATCTACGGTTTTTGGAAGTACACCACCAACCTGGAAAGGCAGGAAACACGGCGGTACCTGGAGATGTTCAAGGCCCTTCAATTCAGACCGCTGGCCCGGGCCATGAGAGAGGAATGACACTCCGACTCAAAGAAAACCGTAGTGCCTCAGACCGTCGATAATTCCGGCGGCATACTCCCTCTTGCTGAAATAGATCTTGCGCCTTCCCTCCAGGTGGCTCAACTCTTCGGAATGGTTCCCCACCACCAGGGCGCAGGGCCCGGAGCGCAGCATGTCTTCGTCATTGCCCGAATCTCCCGCCACCATGACATGATTGACCGGAATATTCCACTTATACTGCAGATACTTGATGGCCTTGCCCTTGGAGGCCCTGTGCGGCAGGATATCCAGGAACCGGCCGTGAGAGTAGATAATTTCGCAGTTCAACCTGGCTTCGCGCAGCCTCTTCTCCACTTTCTCGATATGCCCGGATTTGTTGTCCATCAGAAAACTTATCTTGAAATGATGCTGCCCTTCGGCTGGCTGGAACTCAAGAAAAGGAAGATCCCCCAGAACCTCCTTTATTCGATCCGGATGCCACTGGTAAGAGATATGCTGCTGCCAGCCTTTGTCAACCCTGAGATCAGGTCCATAGTAGATGGTAGCCCCCACGGAGCAGATCAGAATATCCGGGTTGGGAATGTCATGTTCAGTAATCACTTCCATGGTCAATTCCAGACTCCGGCCGGTGGCCACTCCCCAGGCAAGGCTGGAACTATGCCGGTCGAGCAGTTCGATAAGTTTTTCAAGGCTGGCGCGATCTCCCAGCAGGGTGTTGTCGATATCGGTAATCAGGAGCCGCTCCACTCCGGTCAGGCGCTGACCAAAAGGTATCTGCTCACCGCTCTCCACCGGCTGCTCGCTTGAAAATTTCTTCCCGGGAAAAAGTTTGCCGAATTCCTCCAGGGTTGCTTCACAATGTGCCTGCCAGGAATAATATCGGTGTACCCCCTTGATGCCGTTGTTGGAATACTGATCCCAGGTCTCCGGCTCTATCAGGATCTTCTTGAGGGCTGCTGCTATTTCATCCGGATTGCCGGCGTCCACCAGTATACCGTTCTTACAGTTCCCCACTATATCCCTGGGTCCGCCGTCATTGGTGGCAACGATTGGTAATCCGCAGCAGGAAGCCTCGATCAGGGTAATGCCGAAAGGCTCCACCAGAGCGGGGTTGACAAAGACCCCGCGGCTTGCGGCACACAGGCGATAGAGCTCCGGGACCTCGGTTGCGAAGTCATGTTTCTTGGGGATGGCAAGCCTTCCGTAGAGGTCATAATAATCCATTTTCAGAAGCATATTGGTCAGGACCTGGCGTTCATTTTCCTCCATCTGTTCAATGTCCAGACGGATACCGGCAAATACCGCCAGGTTGGCCAGGGCCTGGAGTTCCTTGTCGCCGCCGTAAGCAGCGATGAGCCCGGAGATGTTTTTCCTCTGATCGGGGCGGGACAGAGCCAGTATGAAAGGTTTGTCAGGATTGTTCCAGAACCGGTGGAGTTCGTGCAGCAGTGCTACCCTGGTCTGTCTCGCTTCATCGCTCATCTCCTCCGGATCGAGCTCGTAATTATAGTAGGGAAAAAAGGTTTCCACATCTATGCCAGGAGGAATCACCGTATAGGAGCCTTTGCGGTAATTGTCATAGAGGCCGTACTGGTCCTCTATTTCCTGGTTTGTGGAGGTAATTATCTGGTCGGCGAAGGCGATTATCTCCTCCTCCACAGCGATCCTGGTATCCATCCTGTAATGACGGTTAATCTCTTCCTCCCCCATACCTTCATGCAAAAGCTTGGCCTTCTTGTTACGCCCCAGGGAATGCCCCGTAAAAACGAATGGAGCATTGAAACCCGCGGCCAGCTCCTTGGCAACATACCCTCCGTCCGGATAATGGCCATGGAAGATATCGGGTATCCATCCTTCTCTCTTAATGAACTTCAGGGTCTTATCCACCATCTCGTCAAGGGACGGCCAGAGCTTTTCCTTGCGGATATACTTCCTGCCCCCGCAGCGGATCCTGACTATGCGGGATTTCTTTCCCAGTTCCTCTACAGGCCGGGCATAATCGGAACTCACGCTCTTGTCATCGATCAAGCGGGTTACCAGATCCACCTGCTTTACTCCAGGCTGCCTGCCCAGATGCCTGGCCAGTTCCAGAACATACTGCACCTGACCACCTGTATCGGCATCCCTCCCCAATTCGGGATTGTCACCGCGGATCAGACCGTGGATACTGAAAAGTTGAATATAAAGACCCTCCCGAGTCATTCTCTACTCTCCCTGTAACTCTATTTTTTCAGGAACAGGCGGAGTCGCCCCATTTTTTCCGGCAACATAAGCACCTCTGCGGTTGGCCGATTCCAGACATTGCTGCCAGGGCCTTCCCCGCACAATACTGTGGATAAGATCGGCAAAAAAAGCGTCTCCGGAGCCGACCGTATCCGAAACCTGGACCTCGAAACCGGGATGCTCCCAGACTCCCCCTTCGGTCACCAGAATGCTCCCACGGCTGCCGAGGCTAACCGCCAGAGCCTCAAGACCAAAAAGATCAACAAGGTGCCGTCCCTGCTCGACCGTTTGCCGCTCCGGCCGGGAAAACCAGGAGCTGATGGTGGCAAGTTCCGAATCATTGACCTTGACCACATCCGAAGCCTCCAACGAATCAAGGACAATCTCCTTGCCGGTATGAGGGGGACGAAGGTTCACATCGTAGAAACAGAGGGTGCTGAGGGGCCAAAGGGTCCTGATTGCTTGCCGGCTCTGAGGGCAACGCTGGGCCAGGCTGCCGAAAACAAGGTGAAAGGGACTACGACCGGACAGACTGCCACCCACATCTTCGATAAAATCCCAGGCTGCCGGCTTGACGATATCAAAGGAAGGTTCGTTATCATCATCTATGGAAATCCTGACTCTGCCCGTCGGATAACAGGAGTCCTGCTGGATGTCCCCGACCGGAAGACCGAGTTCTGTAATCCGGGAAAGGGTCTCCCGGCCCAGTTCATCACTACCGATGCGGCTCACCAGCCTGATCTCCTCTTTCAGGGCCGAGAGGTGATAGGCCACATTCAAAGGGGCTCCGCCCAGGACCCGTCCATGGGGAAACATGTCCCAGACAATCTCACCGATGGAGATAATCATTGTAAAAGAGATTTCCTGTGTATCTGAGAAGTTAAGGGCCCATGGCATTTACCCGGTCGTCCGAAACAGGAACGTCCGTACCATATCCA
>JBEPXR010000122.1:4813-7596 GCA_041641775.1 Desulfobia sp.
CCATATCAAAATCATAATCGAAATCGAAATCGAAATCGGTGTCCGATAACAGGTGCTCAGTTATTCCTCATTTTGTGCCACTACATCTATAAGGCTTTCCGCCATTGAGTCCAGATCTTCGTCGCTGACTGTCCGCATATCAAAAAGCATCCGCTCGTTTTCGACCCGGCCTATCACTGGAAGAGCGGCCTTGCGCAGCTTCGATTCCATTTCGCTGATCCTGAGCTGATAAGGGCTGAGAGCGAGAGCCCTGCTCTCCAACCCCTGCTCAGGCATGGCCCCACCCCCCACCCGGGACTGAACGGCAATTATCTCCATTTTACAGGAGGGGGCAAGGGACGACTCAACCTTGGATAGGAGTCGGCGGGCCCGGTCTTCAACCGCCTCCACGGGAGTTCCCATCAGGGCAAGGGTAGGTATCACTCTCCTGGCCTTCTCCTCGTCAAAGTAGAGGCGGAAGATAGATTCCAGGCCAGCGAGGGTAAATTTATCTATTCGAAGGGCCCTGTTCAGTGGGTTGGCCTTGATCTTTTCGATGATCTTCCGTCTGCCCACAATAAGACCGGCCTGGGGACCACCAAGGAGTTTATCGCCGCTGAAGGTTACCACATCAACCCCTTCCCTGACGGCATCCTGAACTGTGGGTTCCCTCTCCAGACCGTACCGGGTCAAATCAACCAGACTGCCGCTGCCCAGATCCTCCATAACCGGCAGCTCGTACCTGGCTCCGAGTTCTACCATATCCCGGAGCGGAACTTCCGAAGTGAAACCGATCATCCTGTAATTACTCATATGGACCTTAAGAAGCAGGGCGGTATTATCGTTTATCGCCGCCTCATAATCCCGCAAGTGAGTCCGATTGGTGGCTCCCACCTCAACCAGGCGTCCGCCGCTTTTTTCCATGACTTCCGGGATGCGGAACGAACCACCTATTTCAACGAGCTGCCCCCTTGAGACGATAACTTCCCGGTCCTTGGCCAGAGTATCCAGGACCAGCAGGACGGCGGCGGCATTATTGTTCACCACCAGGCCGGCCTCTGCGCCGGTCAGTGCACAGAGAAGATCTTCAACCAGCGAATAACGGCTGCCCCTCTTCCCGGTGGCCAGATCAAATTCCAGATTGGAATACCGCTGCCCAACCCGGTTCAACTCGGTCATGGCCTCTTCCGGAAGGAGAGAACGCCCCATGTTGGTATGAATGATGACGCCGGTCGCATTCACCACGTTCCGGAAGTTGGATTGCTGCTTTTCAGCTACCCGATCCGCAAACCTGGGAATTAAAGCCTCTCTTTCCAGGTCCTCGGGCCGGCGCTCCTCACCATTCAGTATGGCCTGCCGCTCTTCAGCCAGAACCTCCTGAACCGCAGCCTTGATAAAAGCCTGGGGAGCTTGGCTCATACCTTCCACCCAGCCTATAAATTCGTCAACCTTGGGAATGGAGCGCAGCAGATCCTTCATTTCAGCAGAATACGATTTTCTATCCATGATCGTGTTGGGATGCATTAGAAGGTAACGTCTATTTCCTTTTCCCTGTCGGGAAAAAGAAAGACAGGCCGCCGTACTTTCACCGTGACGGTGTCACCTTTATTTTTATAAAGAAGGACGATCTTGATATCTTCAACAGTCTTTACTTCCTGGCCGTCCAAAGAGAGGATAACGTCATTTTCTTGAAGCCCCGCCTGCTGAGCCGGGCTCTTGCCATGGGCAAAACCGGTAACGACCATCTCACCCCCTTGATTGGAGAGCCTCACTCCCAGAAGCGGGGATTGCTCCAGGCTGGCGGCGGGAGTAAAAAAGATGTAGTCAGCGTCGTCTTTTCCCGGTCTCTCCCCCGCCCTGGCATTGACAACGACGCTCTGAGACACGTCCAGCCGCCGGTTCACCCGGGGGGGAATACCGGTTTTCTTATGAACATGACCGGTCCCTGCCAGCACCACCATTTTGCTGTCAGGATTTTCTCTGAGGTAATCGGCTACCTTTTCGGCCATGGTTTCATCCCAGAGGGCCTGAGCCTGGACAAAACCGGACATCATTCCTTTGCCGAAATGGGGGCCCTGATGCTGAGCAAACACCCCGCCCAGTCTTTCCCGGTAACCTTCCATGGAAAGATCACGACTCTCGGGAAGCTCATCTTTGATTTCCTGGTCAAGGGCGGCAATACCTCCCTTGCGGAAGGTTGCACTGACAATATCCCTCTCCAGGTTCAGGGCCACCACCGGGATTCGGTGTCTTCTGGCAAACTGCATAATGTCCTGGTAAAAACGATAATCGTAGCCCCAATTCTCAAAATAATCAACCTCCTGCAAAAACTCGCGTTCATCTATTTCAGCCCTGATGTACCTGTCCAGGGTCTTCTGCACTCCGGCAGGAAACATCTCCATGCCGATGGCCAGTTCCGGATGACGCTCATAGAGAGCACGGACAACCCGCATCTGGAGCTGATGGTCGGCCATCCTTACATGGGTCTCTCCCACATAGACGACGCGATTCTCCGCAATCTCCTCCATTATATCCCCGAAACTCCGGGGCTCGGATACGGCAATGCCGACAGGGGTTTTGTCCAGGTTTCGAACAATACCCCTGTCGCTCTCGGGAATGCTCTTTCTGACATTTCTCCCCTGCCGGAAGTGGAGGATCCCGTACTTTCCATAATGCCGAAGCTTGCCGGCAACTGCGCTCACCTCCCGGAGATCCTCGGCCTGGACGATGGCCGCAGCCTCTTCCAAATTCAAGGGATTCTTTCTGACTTCCAGGCTGAAGCCCCCGGCAGCCAGATCAACCTC
>JBEPXR010000123.1:0-7569 GCA_041641775.1 Desulfobia sp.
CATTTGAAAACAAGGAGAAGATTCCGGTTAAATATACCATGCCGGGGGCAGGCGGGGCAAATGTTTCTCTTCCCCTGCAGTGGTCGGAAGCCCCCGAAGGGAACAGGTCATTTGCCCTTTCGATTGTGGATCCTCACCCGGTGGCCAATAACTGGGTGCACTGGCTGGTGGTCGATATTCCGCCAGATGTAACTTCGCTGCCTGAAGGAGCTTCGGGCCGGGAAATGCCGGCGGGGGCCGTGGAGCTGCGCAACAGTTTCGGTAAACCTGGATATGGTGGACCTCAGCCGCCCTCTGGAACCGGAGAGCATCCCTATGTGGTGACGGTCTATGCATTGGGCACCGCCGAGCTGGACATCGGGGAGACGGCAACGCTCGATGATTTTCAGAAGGCGATTAAAGACAGGGTGCTTGACAGGGCGGAGATTACGGGGACATTTATCGTCAGATAGAGGTTACTCAGCTTCGGCTTCTTATACCATGCTGATTTTTTTCTTGATTTTGCTTAGCACCTCCTCCAGGTTTACATCGGGATCTATGGGGTCCGATACGTGCCAGGTGGCAATTTTTTCCAGACCGATGCCGAGGCGTTCAAGCAGGTAATCTTTGTGCGCTTCTTCCATGACCACGATCAGATCCGCTTCCTCGACGGCTTTCCGGCTTACCTGCTCAGGCCTGGATTTCAAGAACTGCAGAGCACCTTCTCTGGCCAGGGGTTCTTCGAGGTTCCAGGCAATTTCAAGGGCTGGGTGGGTGCCTGCCGATTCGGCTTCCAGGTCGGGTCTGTGTCTTTTGGTCAGGGCTTCCGCCGCCGGGCTTCTAAAGCTGTTTCCGGTGCATATGTAGAGAATTTTCATGATGTTTTCGGATTTGATTTGACTTCACCAGTCAGTATTGAGTAAGGAGGAGTTAACCGCCTCCGTCCGGCTAACTGCCTGGAAGAATTTCATTTACTCTGCTGGGAACCGGAGTGGGAGGGATCCTGGCGGAAAATACCTTCCCTGATCAATTGTACTCGATTTTATCATGTTTTTGAATATCGGCTGCCGTTACTTCCCGGGTGATTGCCCGGTATCCGAACCGGTGGCATAAGCCCTGCCGCAGAAAGGAAAAAGATGACCCGATTCAGCAGAGCCGGAGCAGCCGGTATAGGAAACATACTCACCTCACTCATCTTCTTTTCAGTGGTCTGGTTTATCCTGACCGGGGAAGACCAGCACAGCTGGTTCCTGGGGGTGCCGGCCATTCTTCTGGCTGTGTTGGTTTCCCGGGCTTTGGGCGGAGGGAAATCCCGGTCTGTTGATCTTCTCGGATTTATGCGTTTTGCTCCCTATTTCCTGGGGCAGTCCCTGATGAGTGGCATAGATGTTCTGCGCCGCACCTTTGCTCCGAAACCAAGGATAAATCCGGGAATTATCCATTACACCACTTTTCTTCCCCAGGGGAAGGGCAGAATCCTGCTGGCTAACACCATCAGTCTTATGCCTGGAACCCTCAGCGCCGATCTGCAGGAAGATCTGATTATTGTTCACACTCTGGACGTCGATCTTCCTGTTGAGGACGGTATTCAGCAGCTTGAGGCCAGGATTGCCCTGTTTTTTTCACTTTCCCCCTCTGAGAGGACGTCGTGATTTATATCCTGTTAGCCCTTGTTCTGCTTCTGAGCGTGGCCGCCGGCCTGATCCGGGTTCTGCTGGGTCCGACCGTAGCCGACCGGATGCTGGCCGCTCAGTTGATCGGTACCTGCGGGCTGGCTGTTCTGCTCCTGCTGGCAAAGGGGCTCGATTCAAAGGTGCTGATCGACATAGCCCTCGTTTTTTCACTGCTGGCCCTGCTGGCAACCATGACTTTTGTAAGGCGGACCTGGTACGGGGAAGCGGAGGTAGCCACTGATGGAGATTCTACATAACATAGGTTTTATCTTTCTGTTTGCAGGCATCCCTTTTTTTCTGTCCGGAACAGTTGGGCTGCTGCGTTTCCCGGACATCTATACCCGCCTGCACGCCCTGACCAAAGCCGATAACGTCGGTCTGGGGATGATCGTCCTCGGCCTGGTTTTCCAGGCCGATAACTGGCATATCATTGCCAAGCTTCTGTTTATCTGGTTCCTGGTGCTGGTGGCCAGTTCCGCCTCCTGCCATCTCGTGGCCCG
The DNA here is from genome assembly GCA_041641775.1 of Desulfobia sp. Lineage (GTDB taxonomy): Bacteria > Desulfobacterota > Desulfobulbia > Desulfobulbales > SURF-16 > JAWLDV01. Next base: position 2,153 of record JBEPXR010000123.1, read on the forward strand.
CCGGGCTCTCCGGAAAGGAATAGTCCCATGGGTCCTGAAGTAACCTTTATCCTGAAGGCCTTTGATCTGCTGCTGGTCGCGGTTCTGCTCTGGCTTGCCTGGCAGCTTCTCCGCTCAGACGATATATTCAGGGCCGTTATCCTGTTCATTTCCTTCGGCCTGCTGATGTCCCTGGCCTGGGTCCGGCTCAGCGCCCCTGATGTCGCCCTGGCAGAAGCGGCAATCGGCACGGGCCTGACCGGACCGCTTTTTCTGGCTGCCCTGAGGCGGGTTGAAAGACTTTACAAACAGGAGCGCCGGGTAGATACTGAAGAGGAGAGGGAGGATGAATAGCGGCAACGGCAGCTTCCGCCGGAGAAAACTCGATCCCCTGCTGCCCGTGGTGCTGCTACTCAATGTCTGTCTAGGAGCGATTCTGATCCTGGTCGTCAACGGCATGCCGCGTCATCCTGTAGATCTGGCCGTGGAAGTGGCGGAAAAGATGGATCAGAGCGGAGTGAGCAGCCCGGTAACTGCTGTATTGCTTAATTTCAGAGGGTACGATACGCTGCTGGAAGTCATGGTTCTTTTTCTGGCAATTACCGGAGTATGGTCTCTGACCAGGGCTCCTTTTCCCCCTAAAGTTCCTGACCGCAGTCCGGTCCAGATGGGGGCGGTACGTCTTCTGGCCCCCCTGATGTGCCTGATCGGGGCCTATCTCGTCTGGCAGGGCAGCTATCTCGCCGGCGGGGCATTCCAGGGTGGGGCTGTCTTTGCCGCAGTGGGAGTCCTGCTCCTGGTTTCCGATCTGGCCTGGCTGCGCCTGGTTCCTTCGTTGCCTCTACGCCTGGGCTACAGTCTGGGGCCCCTGGTTTTTCTGGGGATAGCCCTGAGCTGCATATTCACGGAAGGCAGGCTGCTGGACTATCCGGAAAAAGCGACCCACACTTTCCTGCTGGTGATTGAATGCGCCTGCGCCGTCTCCATCGGTTTGATCCTGGCCGGCCTTTTTGCCGGGGGAAGACCGGCCGACGATCTCCTTGAAGAACCGTACATCCCAAGCCAGGAAGAGGAGGGGGGATGAGTCCGGATACCCTGTACAGTTTCGCCGGCCTGCTTCTTTTTTTCTTTGGCCTTTTCGGGCTCATTGCCTGTTCCCAGCCCCTGCGGAAAATTTTGGCGGTAAACGTGATGTCCACCGGAGTCTTTCTTTTCCTGGTAGCAACCTCATATGGTCCCGGGGGCAAGGTTGTAGATCCCGTCCCCCAGGCCATGGTGCTGACCGGTATCGTCGTCGCCATCAGTACCACGGCCCTGGCTCTCATCCTGGCCTGCAGGGTCCAGGAGACCTCCAATCTTTCCCAGCTTCTTGGCCGTGTCAAGGAAAAGACCGGAAAGGAGGCCGGAGGAAAATGATCCCTGTCGACCCTTCCTGGATCGTTCTGCCCATTGCCGGTCCTCTGGCGGCCGGGATTCTCTGTTTTCTGGTGCGGCGGGGATCGTCCCTGATCTGCCTGGTCACTCTGCTGTTTAACTGTCTGGCGGTCACCCTTCTGTTCAGACGGTTTCTCCACTGTGGAGCCGATCTATACAGGATCGGGGGCTGGCAGCCTCCCCTGGGGATTTCACTGCGAACGGACGGGCCATCCCTGATCATGCTGGCCATGACCGCGGTCACCGGTCTGGCCGTCACCTTTTATGCCCGGGGTTATTTTTCCTTCCGGATCGATCTGCCCACCAGGGTCGGACGTCACGAAAGGCAGGAACGGTTTTTCTGGCCCCTGTGGATGTTCCTGCTGGCAGGACTCAACGGGCTCTTTCTCTCCAACGATGTCTTCAACCTCTATGTCACCCTGGAGCTGATCGGGGTTTCCTCCGCCGCCCTGGCCGCCCTGTCCGGCAAGCCGGCCTCCCAGATCGCCAGCATGCGCTATCTCCTGGTCAGCCTCCTGGGATCACTTTCTTACCTGCTCGGGGTGGCCTTTCTGTACAAGACCTACGCGGTTCTCGACCTCGGCTTTCTCACCGCTGCCGTCGCCGATGAGCCCGGGGTCAGGGCCGCCCTGGCCCTGATGAGCGTCGGGATGCTCCTGAAAACTGCTCTCTTTCCCTTTCACTTCTGGCTGCCGCCGGCCCATGCCAATGCCCTGGCGCCGGTAAGCGCCATACTATCCGGCTTGGTGGTAAAGGGCTCCTTTTTCCTGATCTTCAGGTTGTGGTTTGACATTCTCACCCCTGTCATATCTGCTCAGGCCTATAATCTCATAGGCGTACTGGGAGCGGCCGCCATTCTTTGGGGGTCTGTGCAGGCCATGCGCCAGCAGCGTCTCAAACTCCTGGTTGCCTATTCCACAGTGTCTCAGCTGGGGTATTTGTTCATCGCCTTTCCCCTGGCCATCCTCGAGGCGGATCACCAGGCCTGGAGCGCAGTTATCTTTATGGCGGCAGGTCATGCCTGTGCCAAGGCCGCCATGTTCATGTCCGCCGGTACCATCTTTCTGCATGCCGGCCATGACCGGGTGGCGGATCTGGCCGGAATACGGACCTATTTGCCGGTGACGGTTTTTGCCTACGCCATTGCCGGAGTAAATCTCATGGGGCTCCCCCCCTCGGGAGGATTTGTCGCCAAATGGATGATGCTCACTACCTCGCTGGCTTCCCAGCAGTGGTGGTGGGCCCTGGTCCTGATGGCCGGCAGTCTGCTGGCGGCCGCTTATGTCTTCAGAGTGGTCTCCCGGCTTTTTATCATTCCCCCCGATTTCCCGGTGGTCCAGCGTCACTCCCGCGCCGGTCTTCTGGAATGGCCTTCCCTGGTGCTGGCCCTCTGTTCCCTGTTCATGGGGCTGATTGCCCCTTATCCCCTGCAGATCCTTAAGATTCACCAGGAGGGTTCCGGTGCCCCCGCTGTAGCCCGGAAGGCTGAAGTTCTCTCCCCTCCAGGACATGTGTCCCTCCGGAAAGCGGCAGGATCCGAGTTCGGGGAGGCCTGCGGCTGGTCCGTGCTCTTGAGGGGAGCCATTCCATGAGTTGGGAAGACTGGCTGATCATAGCCGTTCTGGTCAGTTCTTTTCTGCCGGCCATCATCATCTTCGCCCTGGCCGAGGAGAGCACTCGCCTGCGGACAAGTCTCAATCTGCTCGGCGCCCTGTTGAAGGTGACTCTGATCCTGGCCATGGATATCGCCATTTACTTCGGCCATATTTTTGAACTGCGGCTTCCCCTTTTCAAAGGGGTGGAAATATTTCTGAACGCCGATCCCCTCTCAGCCCTTTTCGCTACGCTGTCCAGTGTCCTCTGGTTCCTGACCACGATCTATGCCGTCGGCTACCTGGAAAACGCGCCGAACCGAAGCCATTTTTTCGGGTACTTCAGCCTCTGTGTGACGGTAACCATCGGGATCGCCATGGCCGGAAACCTGATAACTTTTCTCCTTTTCTACGAAATGCTTACCCTGACCACCTATCCCCTGATCATCCACCGGGGCACAGAGGAGGCCCTGGAGGCGGGCCGCAAGTATCTTGTCTACGCCTTCACGGGTGGGGCTGTTTTTCTTTTCGGGGTAATCTGGCTGCATACCCTGGTGGGGCAGCAGGACTTCAGTCCGGATGGTTTCCCATCACAGCTGCTTGGCAGGCACCAGCTGGAGCTAAAACTTATCTTTCTGCTTCTTGTCACCGGTGTCGGAGTAAAGGCAGCCCTGGTCCCCCTGCACGGCTGGTTGCCCAGGGCCATGGTGGCTCCAGCTCCGGTCAGCGCCCTGCTGCACGCCGTCGCCGTCGTCAAGGCCGGGGCTTTCGGCATTGTCCGTATAGTGCTTGATGTATACGGCATCAGGAACGCCGGTCGCCTCGGGATCCTGCCCTGGCTCACTCTTGCTGCCTCGATTACCATCATCTGGGGTTCGATTCGGGCCCTCCAACAGGATGACCTGAAAAGGAGGCTCGCCTTTTCCACGGTAAGCCAGGTCTCTTACATAGCGCTGGGTCTCAGCCTGGCTGAAAATCCCCTGGCTGCGGCCGGGGGGCTGGTTCATCTGGTCCACCAGGGGTTGATGAAGATCACCCTCTTTTTCTGTGCCGGAAATCTGGCAGAGACCCTGGGAATCCACAAGATCAGCGAGATGGACGGGGCGGGCCGGCGCATGCCCCTGACCATGGCGGCCTTTACCGTAGGGGCCCTGGGTATGATAGGTATTCCCCCCTCCGCAGGTTTTGTCAGCAAGTGGTATCTCTGCCTGGGCGGTCTGAATGGCAACAATTGGTGGGTGATTGCCGTTCTTGTTTCCAGCAGCCTCCTCAATGCCGCCTATTTCCTGCCCATTCTCACCAGGGCCTGGTTCGGAGAACAGACCAGCCCCTGGCCCGATGAGAAAAAGTTCGGCTCCTTCGAGACCCACTGGATGCTCCTGGGCCCTCCCCTGATAACCGCGTTTATTGTCATTGCCGCCGGAATCGTCGCCAATGCCCAGATCAGCCCCCTGGCCTGGGTCAAGTTTATTATGCAGGAGTATGGGCTCTCGTGATGGTGGATATTTTTATGGATACCTTCTATGCCCTGATCCTTTCCCTGGTGGCCGGGATACCGCTACTTGCCGCCCTGGGCTGCTGTCTGCCCGCCATCCGCAGGCGGATACTGAACGTCCTCCCCTGGACCACTGCCCCTGCCCTGCTGACCGGCCTGGTGATCCCCGGTGATGTGGTAGTCCATGTCCCCTGGTTCTTCATGGGAGGCGTCATGGGAATTGACCAGACCGGGCGCGTTTTCCTCTGTATAACCGCCTTTATCTGGCTGCTGGCCTCGTTGACCGCCGGTGGAGAGTTCAAGGACCGCGGGGGAGGGGAACGCTTCAGCTGCTATTTCCTGGTGACCATGGCTGGCAATTTCGGTCTGATTCTGGCCCGGGATATGCTCGGTTTTTATCTCTTTTTTGCCATCATGAGTTTTGCCGCCTACGGCCTGATTATCCATAATCGCACCCCGGATTCCCTGCGGGCCGGGAAGATATATCTGGGACTGGTCGTCGTCAGTGAACTGGCCATGTTCACCGCCCTGGTTCTCATTTCCACCCGAGCCCAGAGCCAGTCCCTGGCCGATGTGGCATTGATCTCTCCGTCTCTTCCCATCCTGATCCTGCTCTTCGCTGCCTTCGGCGTCAAGGTGGGCGCCCTGCCGTTCCAGGCCTGGATGCCACTCTCTTACCAGCAGACCCCGATCCCGGGTGCCACGGCCCTGGCCGGTGCCATGATCAACGCCGGAATTCTGGGCTGGTTGCGCTTCATTCCCCTGGGTCATGCAACTTCAGAGACCGGCTCCCTGCTCTTTACGGCGATGGGCGGACTGGCCGCGCTCTACGGTGTGCTCTATGGACTGGGGCAGTTGCGGGTGGGACGGGTGCTTGCTTCCTCAAGCATGAGCCAGATGGGGCTGATGACCATTAT
>JBEPXR010000124.1:0-7553 GCA_041641775.1 Desulfobia sp.
ATCGGTGGGACCGGTGCGCTGGCAGAGGGAACGGGTATCGGCGGTACCGGCATTCTGGCACAAGGTACGGGTATTGGCGGGACCGGCTCTCTCGCAGGTCGGGACGGAGAAAGGCTTGGCATCGTGGGCCGGATCACCGGGTTCGGCAGTATCTGGGTCAACGGCCTTGAGGTGGAATATGATCGAAACATCCCGGTTGAGAGATACGATACCGAAATTGACGCTTCCGGACTGGCGGAGGGTCAGGTTGTGGAAGTGGTTGCCGTGAACGATAATGGTGTCATGCGAGCCGAAGACATCGGAATCCGCTATGAGGTCATTGGTCCGATCCAGTCCCTCAGCCAAGACGGAAAAGAACTGGAAGTCCTGGGCCAGCGGGTGATTCTCGTTTCCGATACGGTGCTACCCGGATCATGGCCTGAAGGAGCCGCCAGCAGCTCCATTGTCCGGGTCAGCGGTTTTCGCGACAGTCGGGGATCCATTCTGGCCAGCCGTGTGGAGTTTGGCAGTGCGGATGACCCTGCCCATCTCATAGGCAGAGTCGGCACGACTGCGGGCTCACTGACCGTATCCGGCCTTCCGGTTCAGATGCCGGGAGGTGCGGATTCCCTCCGCTCCGGTGATATTATCCGGGTCAGCGGCAGCACTGGCAATGGAATTTTCGAGGCCAGCTCAGTCAAACCTTACTCTGCAGATCTTTTTGCAACCCGAGTTGATCGATACCTGGTTCAGGCCATGATCGTCTCCCGAGGCGGCGGTGGATCTATAAACCTGGGAGGAATGCCCTTCAAGGTAAAGGGTGCTGGGGACACCCGGGCAACTGGAATGATGAACGATCGACCTATGCTTTTCATGGGCACCGCAGCCCGGGGTGGACATTTCCGACTGCAGAGGACCGCACCCTCACCATCCCTGAGACGTTCTTCTCCTTCTCCCGGATCTATCGATCTTCCTGGCCCGGAACGTCGTATGCAGCGCAGCCCCTCCATACCAACCAGCCGACCTGGAAGAACGCAGGACGGCTTCGGTGGGTACCTGGGGCGCTGAAAAGATTAGGGGCAAACTGCTTGCAGATAGTTAAGGGAGGAAGTAAAGTTTTTTTGCTCCTTTCCAGTTTTCCGGAATTTCCTGGAACCTTGTTCCGGAAAACTGGAAAATAATCTATCCATTATCTTGCCCTGCTCGAAATGGGATGACTCTGGTTGCCGTCTCCTGCTCTTTCATGGAGGCAATGGCCTGATCCGGATTTTGCAAAACCGCATTGAACAGCCCGAATTGCTGCCAGAAGATTTCCACCATTTTATTCATCCGTACCACCGGATCCTTATATTTTCCGAGCCGGGCTTCAAGCTGGAACTGAATGCCATGTGCTCTTTTCTGGCTTGAGGTCGGGAAAGATTCGATGGTCTGCCGAATCAATTCTTTGCGCAGTTCTTCAAAACGGTCAGGGTCGCTCTGGTAAAGTCCCGGCAGCTGGGCCAGGATATCTTCTGGTCTCTCGGTTCTTTTTTCCATGACTTCTTTTCCTTATCATTTGTTTTTTCAACTCTATCCCAACCAGGGAGACAACGGTTCATTATTTATGCTTACCAATCTATAAATCATTTTTCCTTAGTTGATTTGCAATAACCGGGCCAATTAACAACTCTTACGTTCTTAGATCAAACAGAAAGACAACAGCGGAAATCTTAAGAGAGGCAGAAAGAAGATGCCGGCTCCTCACTTCTATCCCAAATATCGCCACCAGCAGAGGATTAATTGCCCCATCATCATGAGAAATGCCCCGATTATCAGGAGCAGCATTCCCAAACAGACCCGGGGAAGGATTCAGCCATCGATAGCTCTGGTCAACGATTTCCAAAAGATTCGGCAAACTGCACTCCCTTTACGCGTTGCAAGATGAGGGAAACAAATCTGCAACATTGACCGTTGCAGGACAACCCCCATCAGAACATAAAACAGAGGGCCATGATTAGATGAAAAAACCGGGGAGGACGTAGCAGGTTACAGCCCCATTCTGTTATGATGTGAGCACAACCCGATGAAAATGAAGATGGAAAAAAGATGTGAACAGGCGTCAGTGCGGATTTCCCTTCCTTATTTGAGCTAATAATGAAAAGCCACATCAGTCAGAAACTCACCAGACTGCATGACCGGATCAGGAGATGCACAGCATGCCCCCTCCATCGCCGCCGCATCCACGCGGTACCGGGAGAAGGCAGTCACAATGCCCGGCTGATGCTGATCGGTGAGGCTCCGGGTGCCCGGGAAGACGAGCTGGGCCGGCCCTTCTGCGGCAGGGCAGGCGATTATCTGAATGAACTTTTCGCTGAAATGGGCTGGCAGCGAAACGAAATCTATATCACGAGCACGGTCAAGTGCCGCCCTCCAAAAAACCGCAATCCGCAGGAAGAGGAGATGGAGACCTGCGGAAAGCTATGGCTCGAAAAGCAGATCGAGCTGGTCAGGCCTGAAATAGTGGTCCTCCTGGGAAAAATCCCTACCGGCTGGATCCTCAAGGAAAAGGGAGCTCTCCGCGACCTGCACGGCCGGGTTCGGGAATTTGGGGACAGACGTTTTATTCCCACCTATCACCCTGCGGCCGCCATGCGCTTCCCCGAGCCGGAAAAAGGAATCAGGAAAGATTTCAGCCTGATCCGGAATATGCTTCAGGAACGGCAGGAAACGTGACATACTCCGGTTGGCGTTTCCTTGGCAAAAGGGAAGTACTTCCTCTTAAACCAGAGGGCCACATTAACCAGGCCTATAAGCACCGGCACTTCCACCAATGGTCCGATTACTGCGGCGAAGGCTTCTCCGGAGTTGATGCCGAATACGGCAACGGCCACGGCGATGGCCAGTTCGAAATTATTGGAGGCCGCGGTAAAAGAGAGAGAGACAGACTGTTCATAAGTTGCCCTGAATTTCACGGAGAGAAAGAAGGTTATCAAAAACATGACCACGAAGTAGATCAAAAGCGGCACTGCAACCCGAAGGACATCCAGGGGGAGTTTGACGATATACTCTCCTTTCAGGGAAAACATCACCACGATGGTGAACAGGAGGGCGATAAGGGTGAGAGGACTGATTCTGGGGATAAACTTTTCCTGGTACCAGGTCTCGCCTCGGACCCTGAGTCCTGCATAGCGGGTAATGATGCCGGCGAGAAATGGTATCCCCAGATAGATGAAAACACTTTCGGCAATCTGGCCGATGGTTACATCCACTACCGCCCCTTCCAAACCGAGCCAGTCCGGCAGAACGGTGATAAAGAACCAGGCATAAACCGAGAAAAATATAACCTGAAATATGGAGTTGAAGGCCACCAGACCGGCACAGTACTCCGCATCCCCGCGGGCAAGATCGTTCCAGACCAGGACCATGGCAATACAGCGAGCCAGACCGATCAGTATCAACCCCACCATGTATTCGTGGTGCCCGGAAAGAAAAGTAACCGCCAGGACAAACATCAGCACCGGGCCGATCAGCCAATTCTGCACCAGGGACAAGGTCAGGACCTTCACGTCCCGGAACACCAGGCCAAGCTTCTCATAGCGCACCTTGGCCAAAGGGGGATACATCATCAGGATAAGCCCCAGTGCTATAGGGATGTTGGTAGTGCCCACCTTGAAAATGCCTATAAAATCACGGACGTCGGGGTACAGGTATCCTCCGAGAACTCCAGCGGCCATGGCCAGAAATATCCACAGGGTGAGGAAGCGATCCAGGATCGACAGCTTGTGGGCGGTTGATTCATTCATTATCTGCTACTCCCTCCTCCAAGGTTCTCAAGAATCTGATACCGAAATTCTCTCCGGAAGCTCCCGCACAAACGCCTTGATTTCATCACGCACCCGCCGGTAATGGGTAAGGGCATCTGCTTCGTTTGCCTCCTGCTCTGCCAGCCTGGGCGGATCATCAAACCCGGCATGGATCACCCTGGTTTGCCCAGGAAAAAAGGGGCAGGACTCATGGGCTTGATCGCAGACGGTTATCACATAGTCAAAATCTATACCTTTCAGCTCATCCACCCTCTTGGAATGTTGTCCGGAGATATCCACTCCCGCTTCAGCCATGACTTTTACAGCCAGTGGATTTACACCTTGGGCTTCGATACCGGCGGAATGGACCTGGAGCCGTCCGCCATGAAGGTGGCGAACCCAGCCTTCAGCCATCTGGCTACGGCAGGAGTTCCAGGTACAGAGAAAAAGGATATTTACCTGTTGCCCTGCCACTCAAATTACCTCCAATAAATATTTCAGCATGAAGTAACAACCGATACCGATAAAGACTACGGCAGTTAAATACCGCAAATAATTCTCCAGAACAGAGATCCCCTTGACGAAACGGGAGGCCAGACGGCTGCCATGTCCTATAACCAGGGCGAAAATAATCACCGGCAAGGCCGTCCCAATCCCGTAAAAAAGCGGAATGCCCACTCCTGATTTATATTTGAAGGCCAGAGGAAGGACACTGCCGAAAAAGAGCGCGGCTGATATGGGGCAAAAGGTTAATGCAAAAAGAAAGCCCAGGACTACAGCCCCGACTACCCCTCTGCTGCCCAGGCGTTCAGTGATGTTTTTACTGAGGGTGATGCCGGAAAAAGGCAGAGAAACAAGATCGGCAATCAAAAGACCGGCGATGATAAGAATCGGCCCTAAGATCCGATTCATCTGCTCCTGAAGAAACATGGAGAGCCCGGGGATTGAAAACAAACCGCTTATAATGATCAGGGCAAGGAGAACGTAAGCCAGTATCCGCCCTGCGGCATACGCTGTTCCAGCCAGGATGGCAGCGTATCTGGAGCTGATCTCCTTGCCGATGTAGGTAGTTGCTGCAATGTTAGTGGCCAAGGGACATGGGGATATGGACGTGAGAATACCGAACCAGAGGGCGGCAACCACCGGCAGAGAGAAAAAATCCATCAGCTTTTCTCCATAAACGCCTTGATCTCCGACTGGACATAGTCGGCAAATCCCTTCTTATTGCGCAGAAGCTGCCACACTTTTTCCAGATTCTTCCAACGCACCGGTTTGCCGTCCGCCTGCTCGACAATGACCAGGGATTTGGTGTAAAGGCCGAAATCCTGGACAAAATGTTTGTGATCCTCTTTCTCCACATTGCGCACCCGCCACTGAAGATGATTCTTTTTCAAGGCTCCAGCGAATCCCGACCTGACAGCAGCTCTGGACCATTCCTCAATACGTTCGCAGGAACTGCAGCGATAATCGGTATGGAAATAGTAGACGATATACTTTCCATGCTCAGAATCAGCCGGAATATCCTGACTCTGACTGGCAAAACTTGCAAAGAAAGGGATGATTAGAAAAACAAGAGTTACAATTACAATTATACGGAGCCTTATACCGGTTGGTCTCATTCTATTCCTCCACTGAAGTCATATCGATTTTAATCCATTCCAGGACTTCCCCTTTTTTAGGGACCTTGCCCACGCACTTAACCTCCCCGTTAATCACCACTGCAGGCGTCCCCATCACCCCATAAGAGGCGATCTCCATCATATCACTTATCTTCGTGATTTCAGCCTCCGCTCCAGCTTCAGCAACAGCTTCCCTGACCAGTTCCTCTGTCTGTTTACATTTCCGGCACCCCGGACCCAGCACTTTAATATCCATGATTTGCGTTCTCCTCAACATCGTGTATAAACACTATTAATCAGGCGAAAATTTCTCCGTATACCATTCCAGCCGTGGTCGACATGATAACAACAATGACAACAAAAACAGCGGTCTTGCGCACTCCCAGAACCCCGCTTATTACTATCATATTGGGAAGAGAAAGGGCGGGACCTGCCAGAAGGAGAGCCAAAGCCGGCCCTTCTCCCATACCCGAACCCAACAGGCCCTGAAGGATGGGAATCTCGGTCAGGGTGGCAAAATACATTAAGGCCCCGGCCAGAGAGGCAAAAAGATTAGCGGACAGGGAATTGCCTCCAACCAGATCAGCTATATATTTTTCAGGGATAAAGGCAGCATGACCTGGCCTCCCCAGCAGGAAGCCAGCAGCAATGACCCCGATAAAAAGAAGCGGAAAAATCTGTTTCATGAAACTCCATGTAGAGTCCAGCCAGTCCAGAAGTTCGTCCCTTGTAAACCATGCTTTCAGGATGACACCGAGGATAGCGAGAAGCCCCAGGGTGATTTCCCATTTCCAGGCAAAAAACGCCTTCCAGATACCGCTGGCCTCTGGAGCGGGTCGGGCAAAAGCGGCGAATACCAGGATGAGAACCATAACCCCGAGAAAGATGGCATTCTGGAAAAGGGTTCGCTCATGATCGCCCTCAGGAAAGTGGAATTCGCCGGTCTGACGGGCAGCATCATCCTTCCGGAAGATAAAGGCCATCAACAGCCCAGTGATCACGGCAAATATCACGGCACCAACTGCTCGGGCCAGGCCGAGCTGCCAGCCGAGGACCCTGGCGGTGAGCACGACAGCCAGGACATTTATGGCAGGACCGGAATAGAGAAAAGCGGTAGCCGGACCGATCCCTGCTCCTCTGCTGTAGATTCCTGTAAAAAGGGGAAGAACGGTACAGGAGCAGACCGCCAGCACCGTTCCGGAAACCGAAGCTACCGAGTAAGCCAGCAATTTGCCGGCCTGGGCCCCAAAATACTTGAGTACCGCAGCCTGGGAGACGAAGACGGCAATGGCCCCGGCAATGAAAAAAGCCGGGATAAGGCAGGAGAGGACATGCTCGCGGGCATACTCCTGGAGCATCATAAAGGCCTCGAGCCCGGCCTGACGGAGAACCGCGTTATCCCAGGGGATAAAATAGGCCCCCAGAAAGGCGGCAATCAAAAGGATCAGCTTGGTGGTTTCTCTCATGTCATCCGTCTAAATCGTCACATCGAGATACAACGATATAATTAGGATAAAAATTACCGACGACAGATATCTTCCCGTCTGATATCAGGCAACCGCTCGACAAGCTCGACCACTTCCGGATCGTCTTCCAGCCACTGTTTAAGATCATCCAGGAGGCTGGCGGCATACTTGCCAGAAACGGAATCATTCAAAGTGTAATTAACCCAGAGCCCCTCTTTGTAAAAACTTATAAGGTTGGCATCTTCCAGGACCTTAAGATGTTTGCTGACCGTAGACTGTGCCAGACCAAGGGCCTCCCGGATTTCACAGACGCACATCTCCCGGCGCTGCAGCATCTTGACGATCTTGACCCGGTTGGGATCGGACAGGGCTTTCATGGTTTTGATAAAATATTTCATAGGGAGAGCTCCTTATATATCGCTAAATGGCAATATAGTGATGCAGGTTAATCCTGTCAACCTTCTTTTATAGTATATACACCGAATAAAAGAAATCGATCAGCCCCTGAACAGTTGATCTTGCCAATCAGGCAGGGAATGCATATAGTATGCCTGGACCGGACTGGAGCCGGTCACTATAGGGTTATACAAGATATTTCCAAGGAGAAAAACATGATAAGTATGCTTAAAACAGGAATGCTGATGGCGGCCCTGACAGCCATCTTTCTCATCGCGGGACAACTCATGGGGGGGCAAAGCGGTATGGTC
>JBEPXR010000125.1:0-7542 GCA_041641775.1 Desulfobia sp.
CAGGGTAGAGGACAGCGGCCGGGGAATCGATGACGCCTCCCTGAAGCAGGTGCTGGAGCCATTCTTTACCACCAAAGAATTCGGCCGGGGTACCGGTCTTGGCCTGTCAGTGGTATATGGCATCGTTAAACAGCACCAGGGGCATCTTGAGATCACCAGTGAACCGGGCGTCGGCACCTCAGTCAGTATATATCTTCCTCTGACCGAGAAGACCGGTTCGCAATCCACTGCCCCATCTCCTACGGAGGTCCGGCGTACAGGAAGAGGAGAAACCATCCTGCTGGCAGAGGACGAGGATACGGTCAGATCGATGATCAAGTGGATTCTGGAGCAGCACGGCTACCGGGTTCTTGCCGCTGAGAACGGCAATAAGGCTGTCAAGTTGTTCCAGGAAAACAGGGCGGAAATCGACTTGCTGCTCTCTGATATCGTGATGCCCGATAAAAGCGGCATGGAGGTCAATACAATGATCCAGGAAGAGAAGCCGGGTACGCCGGCCCTGTTTATCAGTGGCTATCCCGCCGATTACATAGAGAAGTACGAGATACCGAAGGATGCGGCATTTATCATGAAACCGGTGAAGCCGGCAGATCTTCTCGGTAAGATTGAGGAACTCCTGAAAAAGAGGAAAAGAAGTCTCAAGTAACCTTTAATTTCGCCAAAAATGCCAGACAAAGTCATTGCCACCAATAAAAAAGCCTATCATGATTACCATGTGGAAAGCACCTTCGAGGCCGGCATGGTACTCAAAGGTCCTGAAATAAAGTCCATCCGGGCCGGCCGGGTCAATCTTCAGGACGGCTACGCCCAAATCAAAAACGGTGAGGTCTGGATTCACAATGTCCACATCTCACCCTACAAGTTCGCCACCCACGAAAGTCCAGATCCCCGCCGGGTCAGAAAACTCCTCCTCTCCAGGAGGGAGATCAGAAAACTCCTGGGCAAGGTCCAGGAAAGGGGCTTTACCCTGATTCCCCTCAAGATCTATCTCAACAGGAAGGGCTTGGCCAAGCTTGCCCTGGGCCTCTGCAAGGGCAAGACCAAGTACGACAAACGGCATGCCTTAAAGAAAAAGGATCTGGATCGGGAAATGAGCAAGCTCGGAAAACAGCCGGTCAGGTAGTTTCTCGACCGTCTGCTGGTTGCCTACTCTTCGAACACGTCAACCTCCCCGCCGAACTCCCCTTTTCTGCCGTAGGCGACCTCCTGGATGACGGAGGCGACTTTTTCGGGAGGATCGCCCTGGTAGTCCGTCATCCGTGTTCTGGTCATCCCCGGATTAACACAGATCATGGGTTCACCCACTGCCATGGTGAACATCCTCAGGGCCGCTTTGCTGGCGCAGTAAACCGGCAGGTTGCCATAGGGGTGTTTGGAGGCACCGCTGGCAATGTTGATAATTTTCGGGATCTTAAGGTCAACTCCGATCCTGGCGATCTTTATGGCTCCTTCGGTGTTCACCCGGATGATGAGTTCGATATCCTCGAAGCTGTGTTCATGCAACTCCTTCCAGCGGACCACCCCGGCATTGTTGACGAGCACCTCCGGCTGCCAGTCGTCAAGCACCGATTTGAACGCCGTGATCGACGAGTTGTCGGTCACATTGAGTCTGACCGTTCGAGCCCCGGTTTTATCAGCGACTTCCCGGGCCGCCTGTTCATCGTTGTGGTAGGTGATACAGAGATCATCGCCATTCTGGGCCAAGGCCAGGGCGGCTGCTCTGCCGATGCCATTGCTTCCTCCTGTAATCGCTATCTTCATGGTGCCACCTTTGCTGGTTTACATATCCAGTCGGATACCTTGATTTTTGGGGCAGTCAGGACGATTCCGTGGGATATCCGCCCTCCTTCCACTCCTTCATGCCGCCTTCGAAGTCGTAGACGTCCGTAAAGCCCGCCGCCTCGAGCTTCCTGGCTGCCTTTGACGAAGCCTGGCATTCGAAGCTGGCGCAGTAGACCACTATTTTCCTGTCTTTGCTGCCCGCCTCGTTCAAGAAGCGTTCCGCAAAATTTTCGACGGTTACCGGGATGTTGACAGAGCCGGGGATGTGTTCCTGCTGAAACTGTTTTTCGGTCAGGACATTGGCCAACAGAAAATCGTCGCCGCTTTCTCCCATCTCTTTCAGTTCTTCTTTCTTCAGGGTTTTCATTTTGCCGTCCATTTTCATTTTTTTCCAGGCTGTCTGCCGCATCTCCGGCAACAGGTCATTCCTGCTTAAAGGATAGCAGAAGAAAGGACTCATGATAAAAGGAAAGTCCAGTTTTTTCACTTGACACCTGCCGCCTCTATTTAAGAGAATTTTAGTACGTTCCGGGAAATACAGATGTCCTTCCCTGTCGAATTTCCAGTTATCATTACCCCTGCTGGCTTTCGGTTTTTCAAGTCGTGGGCTGAAGAAGAGAAGCAGCTGATCCAGTGACAAGCGGTGAGCAAGATGACTCTGCCGGGAGAGCTGAAAAAAATTTCCGAGACCGTCTGGGAACTGCCGACCTCGTATAAGGACGGGATGCGGGTGCCGGCCAGAATTTTCATGACCAGGTCTCTGCTCTCGGAAATAGATGAAGGGGTACTGGACCAGATTTCCAACGTGGCCATACTTCCCGGCATCGTCGGTTCGGCCTGCTGCATGCCTGACGGACACTGGGGCTATGGTTTTCCGATCGGCGGGGTCGCCGCCATGGATGCCGAGAAAGGGGTGATTTCACCTGGCGGAATAGGCTTTGACATCAACTGCGGCATGCGCCTGGTCCGTACTGACCTGACCGAAGAGGAGGTCAGGCCCCGTCTCCATGAACTGGTGGACCGACTCTTTAAGAGGGTGCCCTCGGGTGTGGGGGGCTCCGGATTCGTCAAGATAAGCAGGGACGAATTCCGAACCCTGGTGGAAGAAGGCAGCAGGTGGTGCATCAGAAACGGGTACGGCTGGCAGGAGGACCTGGAGCGTACGGAAGAGAAGGGCTGCATGGCCGGGGCCAGGGCTTCCTCGATCAGTGACAGAGCCGTAGAGCGGGGCTTTCGGCAGATAGGTACCCTGGGCTCCGGCAACCACTACCTGGAAATCCAGGTAGCCCGGCCGGAATTTATTTTCGATAAGAAGACAGCCGCAGCTCTGGGAATCGACCGTCCCAACCAGGTGGTGGTCATGTTCCACTGCGGCAGCCGCGGGTTCGGCCATCAGGTGGCCACCGATTATCTCCAGTCTTTTCTGAAGGTCATGGAGAAGAAATACGGCATCAAGATGGCGGATCGGGAACTGGCCTGCGCTCCTTTTTCTTCCCCGGAGGGGCAGAACTACTTTGCCGCTATGCAGTGTGCTGTCAATATGGCCTTTGCCAACCGGCAGGTGATCCTCCACCGGATCAGGGAGGTTTTTTCCGAAGTCTTCGGCAAAGATCCGGTGGAGCTGGGAATGCACCAGGTTTATGATATCTCCCACAACACGGCAAAGCTGGAAACCCACGAGCTGAAGGGCCGCAGCCTGAAACTTCTGGTCCACCGCAAGGGAGCCACCCGGGCTTTCGGCCCGAATATGCCCGACATCCCGGCAGAATACGCAGGTCTCGGCCAGCCGGTGATCATCGGCGGGAGCATGGAAACAGGATCCTATTTATTAACGGGTCTGGCGACAGGGGGGCAGACCTTCTACTCCACGGCCCACGGAAGCGGGAGGGCAATGAGCCGCCGGAAGGCAAAAAAGATGTTCAGGGGCCGTGAACTCCGCGACGACATGGAAAGAAGGGGCATCTATGTCCGCAGTTCCTCGTTTTCCGGACTGGCAGAAGAAGCGGGGGCCGCCTACAAGGATGTCGATCACGTCATCGAAGCGGCGGAGCAGGCCGGGATAAGCCGGAAGGTGGTACGTTTCCTTCCCATAGGCAACATCAAGGGATAGACCAGATGCCGTACACCTATCTCGATGACATCGCCATTGCCGATGCCGCCTTCGAAGCCAGGGGTCGTGATCTCCCCTCGCTCTTTGCCGCCGCTGCGGAGGCCACCATGAAGCTTATGGTCGATCCCCCCGGATTGATAGAAAACGGAGTTGAGCGGCGGCTCAGCCTGGCGGACGAGGAGCTCGACATGCTGCTCTTTCAGTTTCTCCAGGAGCTCATTTACTATAAGGATGCCGAGGATCTGCTGCTGCTGGCTTCGGATGTCGAAATATCCGAAAAAAATGGACAGTACCATCTGGAGGCCTCGGCCTGGGGGGAGCGACGGGATCCGGAGCGCCATAAGCTGAATGTGGATGTCAAGGCCGTGACCCTCCACCGCTTCAAGGTGGAGAAAATCGATGAGGGCTGGAGGGCCACGGTGGTCCTTGATATATGAACAAAAGAGAGATCTTTGGCCGGTTTTTTGTTATCGGTCCGCGGACTTTTCTGTTCACGAATAAACAGAGTGCCAAAGACAATCAGAAAGGAGGTCATAATGGAAAGACAGCTTGAGGTCAATATGAAGAGACTGTGGGAACTTGCCCAGGAAGGCAAATCAGCCAGTGAAATCATGGCGGAACTGGATATAAGGGATATGGCAACCCTGAAAAATGCCCTGCAGGAACTTATGCAGGAGAAGGGGGAGACCGTCAACGTACCCGGCTTGATCGGCGACCCCGCCCTGAACCCGAGATACACTTCGGAGGGCGTTCGCATTCCTCCGGCAATGCTTGACGGCACGGGATTCAAGGAGGGTGATCAGTTTGAAGTCAAAGTGGAAAACGGTCGGATTGTCCTTGAGAAACCCGTCTGATAAAGCCGGCGGATGCAGATTTAAGGCAAGCAACTTATCCTGAAGCTGAAATATTCAGTGAATGGAAAACAAGGGGAATTTCCTATGGGGACAGACAGGGAATCGATCAAGCTGGCCATCAAAGATGAATTTCTCGGTCGTTTCAGGGGAATGCAGGCCAAGGAAGGAGATGCCCTGTCTCCGGACTGGTTGTACAACGATTTTCTACCTTCTCTGAGCAGGAAGGAAGAAAAGGCCCTGGAAGAGATAGTCGGTGAGATGATGAACGAGGGTATTATCGTTCAGACCAGCGGCAGGCGCCCCACCTACCAGCTGACCAGAAAGGGTCGGGAACTGCTCTGCCTGTGATGCTTAAGCTTTACGGATAAAAGTGAACAGAAAAATGACAAATGACAAAGGAGTGTATCATGATCCAGAAAGAAGTGGAATGGCGAATGGATTTCGACCAGGCGATCAGTCTCGCCGGCAAAGAAAACAAAGCGGTTTTACTGGATTTTTTTAATCCTGAATGAATAGGCTGCCAACAGATGGGTGCGGTTTCGTACCCCGACAGTCTGGTGGTTAATTTTATCACCGAAAATCTTATCCCTCTCCGCATTCAAAGCGATGCCGAGCCCTATGTCTCCAACTTCAAGCTCCGCTGGACTCCGACTCTCATCACCCTGGATCCCAAGGGGGTGGAGCGGCAGCGCACCGTCGGGTTTCTCCAGCCGATGGAGCTTATTCCCTCCCTGCTTCTGGGGATAGCCAAGGTCGACTTCGACATGGGCTGCTATGTCCTGGCGATGGAGAGATTGGAGCGCATCATGACCGAGCATCCCACCTGCGCGGTGGCCCCTGAAGCCGTCTACCTTCGCGGGGTGGCCGGCTATAAGAGGGATGGTGCTGCTCAGCCGCTCAAGGACGCCTACGAGAAATTAAATGCCGACTATCCGGGAAATCTCTGGACCAGGAGAGCCGACCCCTATCGGCTGCTCTGAGATCCTGCCTTGGAGGCGACCACAGTAAACCGGATCGGGTTACGGAAATTTCTGGAGGAGGACCCGATCCGGTTTGTCAGTCGGGGCAGCTTGTACATAACAATCTATAGTTAACAATGACAGAGCAACCCCTGCAGTTCAAAGTAGAGCCGAGCGGCGGGTAAACAGCAAATCACATCCGGATGACCGCATGACAGAAAATGCTGAACAGACACCCCACACCTTGGAGTGGAAGGAAGTAGCTCGTGAGCTTGAGGTAGAGATCGAAAAAGGCCTGGGAGACAAGGAATCCGCCAGCAGACTCCGGAAATACGGACAGAACAGACTGGAGGAGAAAAAAAAGCGCGGCGCCTTTTCGATCCTGATCGACCAGTTCAAGAGTGTGGTCATGCTTCTGCTGGCTGTGGCGGGGGCGGTGGCCTTTGGCTTTGGCAAGCTCCCCGAGGGTATTGCCATCATCGCCGTATTGATCGTCAACACCCTGATCGGTTTCATCAGTGAATACAAGGCCAGGCGTTCCATGCGGGCCCTGCGCGAGATGGGGCAGCAGCAGGCAAGGGTGCTCAGAGGCGGGGAGGAGTATCAGATACCGGCGGAACAGATCGTTCCCGGTGATATATTGCTGCTCGAAGGAGGTGATGTCATTCCGGCTGATATGCGGCTGGTCGAAGTCAACGCTCTCCGGGTCAACGAGGCTTCTCTCACCGGCGAATCAGTCCCGGTCCGGAAGAAAGATCAGGTCCTTTCCGAGGACACCCCCCTGGCGGAGCGCACTAATGTCCTCTTCAAAGGGACCACGATCACCGAGGGCTCGGCAAAAGGCATCGTCACCGCCACCGGAAGAAACACTCAATTGGGGCGCATCTCCGAACTGGCCGAAAAGGCGGAAAAGGAAGAAACTCCTCTGGAGGCCAGACTGAACGAACTGGGGGGCCGTCTGGCCTATATCTCCCTTGCCACCGTGGCGATACTGGCTGTGGTCGGCCTCCTTCGAGGCAAGCCGCCTCTGGTCATGATAGAGACCGCCATTGCCCTGGGAGTCGCCGCTATCCCCGAAGGGCTGCCGGTAGTGGCGACTATCGCCCTGGCCCGGGGGATGTGGCTGATGGCCCGTCGCCAGGCCCTGATCAACCGGCTGGCAGCCGTGGAGACCCTGGGCAGTACCCAGGTCATCTTTACCGATAAGACAGGAACCCTCACCGAAAGCGAAATGCAGGTCAGGAAGATCCTGACTTCGGTACAAAGCCACTCATTCAAGGAGGGCAGTCTCCCTTCGGATACCGAGGACTCTGTCTTTCGTGATACGCTGCGGGCCGGGATTCTCTGTTCCAATGCCACCCTGCGGGATGAGGATCAGGATAAAGAACCTGAGACAGTTCTGGGGGACCCCACTGAAGTCGCTATCCTGCGTCTCGGAATGCGCCTCGATATTCTGAGGGAAGACCTGCTGGAGGACTACCCGGAGGAAAAGGAGCACTCCTTTGATCCCGACCAGATGATGATGGCAACGGTCCATCGCCAGGAAGACCTGTATTTACTGGTGGTCAAGGGGGCACCCGAGAAGGTGCTGCAGGTCTGCACCAGGATTCGGACAGAGGATGGTGAGGAGGAATTGACCGATGAGGGCAGAGAGGGCTGGCTGAAGAAGGCCGAAGAAATGGCTTCCGAGGGGCTCCGCCTGATCGCTGCTGCGGAAAAAGAGACGGAACGGGTGGATGACACTCCCTACGAAGGCCTCTGTTTTCTGGGGCTGCTCGGACTGATCGACCCCCCCCGCGAAGGAATAAGAGAGACCATACAGGCCTGCAAAGAGGCT
>JBEPXR010000126.1:0-7494 GCA_041641775.1 Desulfobia sp.
TCTGGTCAGGAAACAGAGAACGCGGAGGACAACCGGCAAATCAACAATCGGCAAGAAGCTCATCCCCGTGAGCGATAAGACGCTTTCAGGCGGTGATTTTTCTTAATCGCCCGCAGGGACGGGCTCCTACGGGCAAATCCCAAATAGCAAATACCCAATAACAGACAAATTCCAATTTCCAAGCACCAAATGACAAACAAGATCCAAAACACAAATACCAAATGCCGAATTACGAGCGGTTTACAGAAGGTCTTGTTTTTATTTTGAATTTCGGTTATTGGGATTTTTCTCACCAACCACCAACCACCAACCACCAACCACTAACAATTAACAATTAACAATCTACCTGTAAAATTTTCTGAAATTCTCCTCCGCTTCCGGCGTGCCGATGAGAATGAGTTCATCATCACTCTTTAGGGGAGAGTAAGGATCGACCATCGAAATCATTTCTCCCCCCCGGTTTATGGCGATAACACTGCAGCCCGTGTGATCCCGCAGGCTGCTCTCTTCCAGGTTCCTGTCGACCAGGGAGTGCGGCAGAGGGGTGCGGAAGATGTTGAGGCCGTCAGCCAGGGCCAGTTCTTCATCGGGCCTCAGGAGGTTGGTGATGGAGTTCGAGCCCATGGTGCCGAAGGACATGACCAGGTCGGCCCCGGCGCTGTGGAGCTTGGAAACCCCTGTTTCCCTGATGGCTCTGGAGATGATCTGCATATCGGGGCGAAGCTGCCGGCAGTAGATGGTGAGATAGATATTGACGGCATCGTTGTGGGTGGTGATCAGGACAGCCCGGGCTTCGTCTATTCCGGCCTGGCGCAGGGTATTGATATCGGCGGCATTGCCGATGATATACTGCTCGCCCTTTTTGGCCATTTTGGGACTTTTCTCCAGGAT
The DNA here is from genome assembly GCA_041641775.1 of Desulfobia sp. Taxonomy (GTDB): domain Bacteria; phylum Desulfobacterota; class Desulfobulbia; order Desulfobulbales; family SURF-16; genus JAWLDV01. The sequence continues at coordinate 892 of JBEPXR010000126.1, forward strand.
ACGGAAGGGGATATTTCTCTCCCGCAGGGCTTCCGCCGCTGAAGTGCCGACCCGGCCTCCTCCCAGAATCAGGACCGGGGCATCCCGCCTTTCATCATTGGTGCAGAAACCGTACTGCTCCTCGTAGCGTTTAATCTGTTCTTCGGTGCCGGTCAGGACCAGGATGAGCGAGGGGTCGAGGGGCTCCAGGGGTTCGGGTTGTTCAAAGCGCCCCCTTTTCCAGAATCCGGCTACCGTAACTCCGGTCTTTTCCCTGAGCCGGACTTCGGTCAGACTTTTCCCGGCAATCGGGGTGTGCATGACCGGAGCTTCGACGATATAGAGCTCTTCGAATCTGCCGATAATGTTGGTGCCGATATCAGGTCCGGTGGTCCGCCTGCCCATGGTGAGCCCCAGCATCCGCATGAAGGGAAAAACGTGGGTGCAGCCGGCGAATTCCAGTATGTCTATGGAATGCTCCTCGTCGGCATTGGCGACAATGGGCACCGTCTTGCAGATCTCCCTGATGGTGAAGGCGATTTTGGTGTTTATCATGTCATCGTTGGTGAGTATGACCAGGGCCGCCTTGTCCACCCGCAGGCGCTCATAAGTCACCGGGTCGCCCGGATCGCCGAAGACCACGTTATACCCGAGGTCATGATATTTGAGGGTCTGCTGCAGTTCGTCGACCAGGAGAACATAGGTCATCCCCTCTTTGGCCAGTTTTTTCATCATGCTCCGGGCAATGGGTTCAAGGTTGGTCATGATGACGTGGTTTTCGGTATCCTCGGGAAGTTCACGCGGGGCCCGTGCCTTGACTTGGGCCTCGAGCCAGGGGGCGTAGAAGAATTGGATAAAGGTGAAGGGCAGCATCACCAGGAGGAGGATGATGCCGGAGAGCAGGACGACGATGGAGAAGAGCCGGCCCGCGTCGCTGGTAAAGGTGATGTCCCCGAATCCGAGGGTGGACATTACCGTGAGGGTCCAGTAAAAGCCGGTGATCAGGCTGTAGTCTTTGCCCTCGTAAAGCATCAGGAGATGAAAGCCGAGGCTGAAGGCGGTAATGATGCCTATCAGCAGCGCCAGGAACTTGATCAGCAGGCTGAGGTTTCTCTTGGCCGACCTGTTGCGCCAGATGGAAAGGAAAAGAGTGGGCAGAAATTTCATCTCGCGGAATACAGTTCCGAGTTTTGAGTCCTGAGTTTCTCTCGCAGAGACGCTGAGAACGCAAAGAAAAAAGGAATCTCCTGTAAACTTTGCGGTCTTTGCGCCTTGGCGAGAGGAGATATGTTATTGCGTTCCGAGTTCCGGGTTTTTCTCGCAGAGGCGCCGAGAGCGCAGAGATAAAACTATGGCAAACTTTGCGGCCTTAGCGCCTTGGCGAGAGGAAAGAAGTTCGGTACTTTTCATTATCACCTTCCGAAACCGCAGAAGGGATAGGTGCATTTCTCACACTGCCGGCAGAGCCCTCCGTGCCCCAGGGCGGCCAGGTCTTTCCTGCTTATCTTCTCGCCGCAGAGCACCCTGGGCAGGATGAGGTCGAAAACCGTTATGCCGTGGAACATCCCGCAGGCCGGGACACCCAGAACGGGAACCTCTCCTATCCTGGCATATAAAAACATGGCCCCGGGAAGTACCGGCGTACCATACACCACGTCCGTCGCCCCGGCGCGGCTGATGGCGGCCCTGGTCCTGTCGTCGGGATCGACCGACATGCCGCCGCTGGTCACAATGATATCGGCTCCGCGCTCCAGGCAGGTCTTGATCTCCCCGGCAATGATCTCCTCATCGTCCGGGGCAAAGCGGGTTTCAACCACCCGCGAATTGAGATCTCCCAGTTTTTTCTTGAGGACCGGTTCGAACTTGTCCTCTATTCTGCCGTAATAGATTTCGTTGCCGGTGATGACCAGGCCGGCCCTGGTCTCAGAAATGGGCTTGACGCTGAGGATGCCCTCCTTCTGCAGGGCCAGGGAGCAGGCTTCCTCGACCAGGTTCCGTCTGCCGGCCAGGGGAATGAGCCTGGTCGCTCCAACCGTCTCTCCCTTCCGGACCGGTATATTGGCATGGAGGGTGGCGCACATGACTTCCCCGAGGAGGTTGAAGCGGTAAAGGGCCTCGGCGTCGATCTTGAGAAGGCCGTCATATTCGGCCAAAAGGTTCAGCTTGCCTTCCGAAGGTTTGCCGGACCAGACCACTCCTCGACCTGCGAGGGAGTCGGCCAGGAGGCGGGCAGCCTCATTTTCGTGAATTTCATCCTCGTCCAGGCTCAGGACATAGATGTGCTCCTTGCCCAGCCGGCGCAGGTGATCAAGGTCTTCAGGCCTGACTATGTGACCTTTTCTGAAGGCCGGTCCCTTTCGGGAGCCGTCTTTGCCTCCGACGCTGATCTCGGTGATGTCGTGGGGCAGGACCATGCCCACGGCCTGATCGAGGGGAATGGACTGTTTTTTCATCTGTTCTTCATCTCGTACTTAGTTCCCAGCGGAGGAGCGTTTGCGATTTGCCAGCAGGAGCCCGCCCCTGCGGGCGATGTAAAGAAAATTCCGCATACCAGGCTGGTCTTATCGCTCACAGGGGTGAGGGGGTGAACTCTTACGTTGAAATTCCAAATGACAAAACCCAAATTCCAAATAAATTCCTATACCGAAATTCGAAATTCCAAACATATCTCTGGCCGAATGGAAGTTTGATCATTGGGATTTGGTCTCTGTTTGCATTCGGGATTCGCGTTTTATCAGTCAACCACCTTGTAATACCTGCCCCAGGCGCAGTTCCGGCAGAGAGTTTTTCCGTTCCGCTCCACTTCGCGGCAGTCCTGGACCCAGTCGCCGCATTCCTCACACAGTGCTCTTTTCAAAGGGCGGCCCGGCAGATCGCATTCCGGAATTTCCAGCTCCACGTGCTCAATCCGGAAAAGCTCTTCTTCCGGCATCAGTTTGTAGGCCTCGAGCTGCTTTTTATACTTGTCCTCCATTTCCGGGGCATATGAATCCGCTTTGTCTCTGGCCTCTTCAAGGCAGGTGAGACGTACCGCTTTGCCCGTGGAGAGGTTGACGAAGGTGGCAGCCATAATCCCGTGGTCCAGCCACTTCAGCGAGCGTTTGCCCAGGCTGCAGCCGGTGACGCTCTGAATGGCGTCCGTGGCGCAGCGGTCGATCTCCACCAGAACGTAGAGGCTCTTGCGCTGGCTGCCTCTGGGGTCGCTGATCCCGATTTCGCGGAGACCGGCCATGGCCATCCTGACCCCGATAACCTGGCCGGCACAGATGTGACCATGAATGCGGGTGGACTCCTCCAGCAGCTCTTCAAAAGTATTGCCGGGATTCACCCTTTATTTCTCCTCCCGGAAGAAGGTCGTCCTTCTTTCCGGACGTTTTCCTTCTTGTCAGTCCCGCCGCTATCCGCACGGGGAGGTGGAGCAAGCAGGCTCTCCTCAGGGTAGACGCAGGTCAGGCTGTGGCCTATGTATTTCTCGATGTCAGGCAGGTAGAAGGCCTCATCCTCGCTGGCGAAACTGATGGAGATTCCTGATTTGCCGGCCCGGCCGGTTCTGCCGATCCGGTGAACATAGTCTTCCGGCTCATAGGGCAGATTGTAGTTGATCACGTGGCTGATTCCCTCCACGTGGATGCCTCGTCCCGCTACGTCGGTTGCCACCAGGACCTTGACCAAGCCGGCCTTGAAGTTCTCCAATGTCTTCTGCCTTCTGGTCTGGGGCACGTCCCCGGATAGAACGGCGCAGGAGATGTTGTGGCGCCGGAGTCGGCGGGCCAGGTTGTTGGTCTTGTCCTTGCGGTTGCAGAAGATAAGAATCCTCTCGGGTTCCTCCTGTCTGATGATGTTGTAGATCAAGGTGAATTTTTCGTCGGTCGTCACCAGGTAGATAATCTCCTGGACCGATTCTCCGGTCACCTGTTCGGGTTCGATTTCCACCACGGTCGGATTACTGGTCCACTGGGAGGAGAGGTGGTTGACTTCCTCGGTAAGAGTCGCGGAAAACAGCAGGGTCTGCCGCTCTGTCTTTTCAGGGAGGCTGTAGACGATCTGGCGGACATCGGGGATGAAACCCATATCGAGCATCCGGTCGGCCTCGTCAATGATGAAGATTTCCACCTGACCCAGATCGATGTCCTGCCGGCGTTTAAAGTCGAGGAGCCGGCCAGGGGTGGCAACGATGATATCCACCTGATGGTCTTTTATCCGCTCTTTCTGCTTCTGGTAATCCACCCCGCCGTAGAGCATCTCGGTGGCGAGGCCGGTATATTTTCCGAGCTGGCGGGCGTCCTTGGCGATCTGCATCACCAGTTCCCTGGTAGGCGCAATGATCAGGGAGCGGGGGGTGCCGTGGGTGGTATCTTTTGACTGGCCGAGCAGACGGCTGAAGATGGTGATCAGAAAGGCGGCGGTCTTGCCGGTTCCGGTTTGGGCCCGGCCGGTGGCGTCCCTGCCGTCCAGAGTGTATCTGAGGACTTCGGCCTGAATGGGAGTGCAGTACTGAAAGCCGCTCTCGTCAATGCCGCGCATCACCTGGTCCGGCAGGTCGAAGTCCTGGAACCGGACTTTACCCTCGGATGGAGGCACCTGGAAGTCTTCAGGCTTCCAGGGCTTTTCGGTTTTCAGGATGTCGAGTCCGAAGATGGGACCCTTTTGTACGTAGTAATCCGGCTTTCGTTTGGTACTTTTACTGTTTCTGGCAGTCAAAATATTCTGAGTAGATGATTAATAAGGGTGATATGGATAAATACCCATATCATTTCGTTCGGCATTGGTCAATCCTTTACTTGGGGCAGAGCGGCCGGGAAGCTTTTTCGGGCTTCCTCCCGCATCGGCCTGGCTATGAAGAAGGGCGCAGGTGGTGGAGGTTTGTGCGGGAAATGTACGGTAATCGGGTGTGAGAGAGGAAACCTTTCGCTGGAGGCAGGAAATACAGGAGTACGTTGGTCCCAGGGTTATTTTTTCCAGTAATAGAGTCCGCTCTGCAGATCAAAGCTGGGGTTGATATCTCTGACGGAAATTTCCCCGGTACTTTTTTGAATAAAACCTTTGGCGCCCTCTGTTTTACCTACATGGACCTGAATTCTGGACGAAATGCCCCGGCCGATATCCAGATAGTCGCTGTTGAGGGTGACAGTCTCGCTGTCTATAATCTGATCATGAACAGCATTTTCAAATATGGGTTCTGGATAAGCTGTACCCGTTTCGTAATAAAGACCGTAAAGGCTGCTTGACCCTCCCGATCCACAGATATCGTTGTTGGGAATAAAGGAGGAAAAGAAGACGTCGCCGCCAAGTATCAGCGGCTTTGTAATGATACGCTCTCTGTCCTTCAGACTGCGGATCCAGCCGTCCGTGCTCCGAATCTCATCAACCAGGCCGCTGAAACTGCCACGGTAGTGCAACTGTGGACCGGAATACACACCGGAATCATCACTGACGGCAAGTCCGGTAACATCAACCAGGTCAGGAGAAAAAGGTGCCGGACTGCCGGAATAGTTGCGGAAATAGTCGCCGCTTGCTGGTGTCTGAACGTCCTCCGGAGCGTAAGACGGATTGTAAAACGGGTCTTTCAGGCCGAAAAGGTGCTGGAGGCGGGTGTAGTTTTTATCACTGGTGCTGTAAAATCGACCGGTGCCACCATAAATCCAGGTGTTGTTGTAGGTGTCGACACTGAGCGAAAGGGGTGCGGTTACTGGTTCCCCAGTATCAAAGAGTTCAAATATGGACCAGGGCTTGACGGCGTCATCCGGTTCATCCACATAGTGGCCATAGGCGAGACTGGCCGGATTTTCATAACAGGTCCGGGCAGAAGGGGCCGTGCATCGCCAGGGGATGGAGATCCTGTGGATTTTGCCTCCCTGGTCGTTGCCGTCCGTGTCTGTGGTCTCCCCGAAATAGATGGCGTCGACGTTGAAGTTCAGATTCTTGTCCAGAGAGACAGGTGAATTTATAAAGGCGTGGCTGCTTCCCGTGGAAAAAAGCCAGTCGTCTCCATTTCTTCTATAGGGTTGTCCGTCAGCGAGGTCGACGATATAAATATGACCGCTCTGACTGCTCTCTCCTGAACAGCCCGAGGGGCCGGAGCCAAATACGGCAAACCAGTTGTCCCCGACCCGGAAGACTGCCGGGACAGAGGTGCTGGCCTGTAGCCTGGCATAGCTTTTTTCCCAGAGGACCCTCGGGTTTCTGGGCTCGGTTATATCAATCAGGAAATAACCGGGAGAAAAGGTTCTGGTCTCATCACCGTCAATGGTGCCGTCATAATCAAAATCTTCATTGGCATCTATTCTCCCCCCGCCGAAACGGAAACCGCCAAGCAGGAAGGTTCCCCAATTGGGGGCATTGTCATCGTCGATATAGTGGGTATCATCCGGCAGAATCCTGGCATCGAAGATTTTCGGAGGGAGGTCCACGTAATAGGTGTGAACATAGTCCGGATCAGGCAGCCATTTCAGATGGGGAAGGAGATTCTGCGGGATATATGCCCAGAGTTCGGTCCCGATATTTTCTCCAAGCGGGGCCTCGGCCGGCTGGTTGAAGGCCTGGGTGGTGGCATTGAACTCCCAGGATGTGAAGGCGTGCAGCATGCCGTCGTTGGAACCGACGTATACCATGGTTTCCCTGTCC
>JBEPXR010000127.1:0-7466 GCA_041641775.1 Desulfobia sp.
CTGGAGATGCCTATTGCCTCCGGAGAAGAGATGGGTGGTAAACTGGGAGGCTGGATGGAGATCCATAACCAGCTGATTCCCAATCAGCCGGAAAACTATATCGGCCGGCTGAACAGTCTGGCGGAAGGCATCATCAGAGAAGTAAACCAGCTGCACAGCCAGGGTACCGGATTGGTCCGTTTCGCTGATAAACTTACCGGGACTGCCGAAGCTGCCGACACCGCCAGACTGGATGCCGTTATAGACAGCGCCACTGGAACCGAGACCATCCAGGCGGGGGAGCTCTCCATTAACGGCAGGGAAGTAGGCAAAATAGAGGGGGGCACGGTCAACAACGGACTCGCCATGATCAAAGCTTTCAACAGCGCCGAGGCAATCAATGGCGCCCTGACCGGTGTCAAAGCCAGGCTCACCACCCTGACCGCAGGCGATGCGGTTGCCGGCATGACTGCCGGAGAAGATGGCCAGCAGATCCAGTTTAGGATCAATGGCATCGAAGTAAACTATACTGTGGATTCTACTTCCGGCCCCCCCGATGACTCCGATCCGGCTACTCTGGCCTCTAACCTCGTCAATGCCGTCAATACGGCAATTACCAGCTATAACAGCAACGCCGCGAATTACCCGGAAATGACCATTGAAGCAGTGGTTGGCGATGGGAGCAACGGAGGTCTCGCTAACTCCATTATTCTGCGAAATACCAACGAGGGAGACGAAAGCCGTATCGTCATAGACGGCATCGAATCAGACACGGGCAATCCTCTCTATACGACCGAGCAGAAACTGGGTCTGGCCAATGGTGAGTACACTCCTGATTCCAGCCACAACACCGGCAGAATACATCTCTTTTCCACAGAGGATCCCATGGATATCGACGGTGGACCGGATGATAAGATACTGGATCAGCTCGGCATGGGAGGCGGCAATCACAGTGTTTCAGACCGGGGAGGGGATGGCAAGCTGACCTATAAGTACAGCGACGGCGGAGTTGCCAGGTCCCTCAACGGACTGGCCTATTCAGATGACATCCTTCAGGATGGCGGGAGCTTCAAGATCTGGATCTACAACAATGACAATTCTCTGGCTCTCCCCCAGCCGGTTGAAGTATCAGTGGAAAGGGCCTACCGCCTCAATGACGTCGCCGATGCCATTGAAACGGCAATCAGAAACGCCACCGGCGAGTCTTCTTCCTGGATAACTGCTTCGGTGCAGGATAACCGGCTGGAGATTACTCCGGATAGTGATCATAAGTTTGCTTTCGGAGGAGACAGCTCCAATTTTCTCGCTGCGGCCGGGGTCAACACTTTTTTCAAAGGCCATGACGCCAGCTCCATCGCTGCCAACGAACTGGTTGCTGATCACCTTGAAAACCTGGCCGCCGGTCTGGTGAATGATAAGGGCCAGATTTTTAAGGGAGATCCCGGCAATGCCCTGGCCATCGCCGGGATTCGCGACAAGGAAGATATCCACTTCACCGGCAGCTCCGACAATTCACTAAACGGTCACTATAATACACTGGTCGCCGATATAGGCACGAAAAGCCGTACAGTTACCCGGGATCATGAGCATCAGGAATTGATGACCAATCAACTCAAGGAAATGCGCGATGCCACTTCAGGGGTATCACTCGACGAAGAGATGGCGAATCTGATCAAATTCCAGCATGCCTACTCCGCTGCGGCCAAACTTATATCGACTTCGGACGAGTTGCTGCGCACCCTGCTGGAAACCATATAGAAGGCAAGGAGCAAGGATTCATGCGCACTACACTGAACACCATATACAGTAATATCAACAATAATCTGAATAATATCAGAACCGATCTACACAATATCAATAATCGTATTTCCTCGGGTCTGAGGATGTCGAAAATTTCGGACGATCCCGTAGCAATGGCCAATGCGCTCGGCATGCGCTCAAGTCTTGCAGGAATAAGTCAGTACCAGGATAATCTCGACTATGGCTCCTCCATAATCAACGGCTCGGAAAGTGCGCTGACCCAGATAAAAGAGCAGATTGGCCAGGCCAGAGTTACCTTACTGCAGGCCAAAAACTCATCGGTTAACACCGATCAACGGCAGAATATCGCCACAGTGATCAGAAACTATAAAGAACAAATAGTGACTCTGGGAAACACCAGAATAGACGGGAAATATGTTTTTGGCGGCCATCGGACCAGCGGCTATACAGAAGTGGAACCCGCTCCCTTTGTCCTGGACAAAATAGACGGCTACCGGATCAACGGTACAATGATAGAGCCCCGCAATCCCGACAGTCCCGGCTGGCTGGTAGAAAATACAGCCGATCTTCCCAACGGCGCTCTCCAGATTACCAATGCCACCGATGGCACGATTGCCGTCCCCTTCACGGACCTCACCAATCCCCTGACCGACGGCCTTAACATGGCCGGCACCGCCAATTTGCGGGACAGCATTAATGCCAGCGGACTGACTGAAACCTCCGCCAGTCTCACTACCCTTGTTTCCGGAAATTCCGCGGCACCAGGGGGATCAGGCACCATCTCCTTTGATCTTACGGGCGTGGACGGTACGGTTTCCCTCAATTTCACGGTCGACGGCAACGCCATAGAAACGGCTCACAAGACAGTAGAAGAAATCAATAGAGTGAGCGACCAGACCGGAATCAGGGCTTACCGGGGCAATGGCAGCAATGGGGGCCCCAATAATTCTGTCGTTCTCAGAAATAACAGGGATGGGGAGGAGGGGGTCATCCAGATAGCCGGTCTCAATGCTTCTGAAACAAACCGCATAGGCCTGGTCGATGTCAACCAGGCAGCCGATGCGGGCCACAATACAGGTTTTATATCCTTCAGTTCCTCCGAACCATTCACCTTCAATGATTCGGCTTATACCGACGGGACCTTGCAGACTCTTGGCCTCAAAGAAAGTTATGTCGGAAAAACCGGAACGGATACCAATGGAAACCCTGTCTATGGGATAAATCATATCGGCGAACTTGGTGAAAACGATCTCAGGATAAACGGTATTGCTATCGGAGCGGCCGCTCCGGATTCGAATTCTATCTTATATCCCTCTGAATCGGCAACGGCCAAGGCAGATGCCATAAATGCCAAATCCGGGGAAACAGGGGTCACAGCCTCCATCACCCCGGCTTATGTACTGGCCGGAGCCGTGGTTGAAGGAGGCACCCTGGCGAGCGGCGATCTGATCATCAATGGTGTCGACATTTTTGCCAACAGTACAACCATACAAAATCAGGATAGCGACAATACCCTTCTCAACGCCATAAATGCTCAAGAAGGGAAAACCGGAGTTGCCGCCACCCGTGACGCCGAGGGCACCATACTCCTGAAAGCCATAGACGGCCGCAATCTTCATATAGAGACCTCTTTCCAGGGGGAAAACATTACCCATATCAACGGCGCTAACCCGCCGGCGGCCGCCAATCAGGTTTACATGGGCCGACTCCAGCTCCACAGCGACCAGGTTTTCAATCTGGAGACAGACCTTTTTGGCCTGGATAAACAGGAATATGGCCTTGAAGCCCTTGGACTTTCCGGGGGCAAGCTGATCAGCGGGGAAACCGGTGACCTTGCCGGTGACGGCAAAATTACCGTCCAACAGGTGGTTGAAAAGTCAGGTTCTGTCAGATACGCCGGAGATCGAGAGGAAAATCTGGCTATCAAAACCGGGCGAACCGATCAGATGGCTATCAGCAGCAACGGAGAGGAGGCCATCATGTCCACGGAAATCTTCGGTGTCCTGACTCAGCTGGAAGATAATCTGAGAGGAGTCAACTATCATCAGGTTACAGGGATTTACAGTGCTGGAGATACGACGGCCAAACTGGACAGCGGTCTGACGGGACTGGAAGGGGAAGACGAATTTAAGGACGGCTCTTTTACTGTCAAGGTAAAAGATCATGAGCACAGCCCCCCTGAGGAAATGGAATTCACCATTTCGGTAAACACTGACCAGGACAGCCTCAATTCGGTTGCCGTCAAAATTAACGGTATCCCAGGGATGGAGGCTTACTGGAACGACAATAACCAGTTGGAAATGCACTCTACAGAACCTGGTCGCTACTCGTTCACGGTAAGCAAGGATACCAGCAACTTTCTCAAGAGTACCGGAACCGACTCGGAAAAGATGCAGATGCAGGCCTTAGACGATGGCCTGGCCGGTTTGGAGGAAAGTTTCAACAGAATCACGACTCATATATCCAACTTCGGAGCCCGGGCAAATCGCATAGATGTCCAGAAGCAGATATTTGACACTTTGGAGTTGCGAGTCAATGAAAATCTTTCCACGGTCCAGGATACCGATTATACTAAAGCTATAATGGATCTCAAGGCTGCAGAGACAGCTTATCAGGCCGCCCTCAGCTCAGCCAGCAAGACCATGCAGCTCAGTCTTGTTGATTATCTCTAAGGTAAATACGGTTTGCGTACCCGGCTTCCGGGCATGGGCTGATTTGTTATGAGCCGCAATTGATCGGCTTTAGGCAAGGGATAAAGCCGTCGTCAATTATGAGGAGAACAGCATGCTCATCCTGTCCCGCAAGGAGGGAGAAGCCCTTATCATAAACGATAACATCAGCATAAAGATTCTGGAGAGCAAAAACGGGCAGGTCAAGCTGGGCCTGGAAGCTCCGGCGGATGTGGAGATTCTCCGGGAAGAAGTTTACCGGCGCATCCTGGAGGAAAACAAAAAGGCAGCCCAGGAAAGCCCGGACGACTTGTCGGCCCTGGAAGAAATTTTGAAAGAAAAAAAGACGGAAGATTAATACGTTATGGCAACATCCCCGGAAACTCGAGAAAAAAGGAACAGTGCGAATGATATCGCTGTTCAGACCAGTCGTTTCGGTGAGATAAAAGTCGACTCCGAGCTCATTATCAGAATGACTGCCCCCTTCCCCGGTTTTCCGGAGTCAAGCAGGTTCATTATTATTCCCCACAAAAAAGGCTCTGCTTTCATGTGGCTGCAATCTCTGGAAAATCCCGATCTGGCCTTTGTAGTAATACAGGCGGACCATCTCAACCCGGACTATACTCCGGACGTACCCGATCTTATAAAAAAAGAACTGGAGATCGATCAGGAGAACCAGCTGGAAATCCTCCTGATCCTTACCATTCCTCCCGGCCGGCCCAAGGAGATGACGGCCAATCTGATGGGGCCGGTCATTATTAACAGCGGCAGAAGACTGGCCCGACAGCTTATCCTCGATCGGGGGGATTTTGATCCCTGCTGGCCGGTTTTTTGATCTCTGCCATTCAAGACATTAATTTTTAAAAAATTTGCTATTATTTTAGCAAATCATTCTTGACTCATTTATAGAAAAAACCTAAGCTGATTATTATGTAATAATTACTGTTGTTACTGTTGTTTTAGGTACCATTAAACAGCGAGGGAGGGACATTTTATGAAAACCAGGGAACTCAAAAAAATTCTTGCGGGAGTAGGCATCGCCGGACTGATTACCGGCCTGCCTCTCATGGGCTCCACGTCTTTTGGGAGCAGTGGCTGAGGCTCAAGTGGCTGAGGCCACAAGTCCAGTGCCGGGAGCACTGACCATCCAGGTGATATGGAAGGAGATAATGCCACTGACGCGGATAATGAGACCAAAACCCCCACGGAGAAAGGGGGTAGCGGCTGAGGCGGTCACTGAAGCCAGCCGGTATGTGTCTATTGGCAGATAAAAAACAGGGAGTCCTACATCCGGACTCCCTGTTTAATTTCTGGTTGAAAATTTTTCGATCCTGAAACCTTCCTACTTTCTCTATTCGAATAAATCGGCCTGCTCCTGCAGGAGGCCGGTCAGCATGTCACCGGCCAGTTCCTGTGTGTTTACCCTGTATTCTCCGTTTTCTACCCGCTCTTTCAGGGCCTGAACCAACTCGGCCCGCTTCTCGGGGGCGGCCTGAACCATATCCTTCATCTTCTCGATGTCTCTGGACTGGGAAGAGATCTTCACCTTATCTCCTGCCGGTTGTTTCACCTGTTGTCCTTCTTCCCGCTGGTCCGGCCTGATTTTTTTATTTTCTATTTTATACTCACTACTTACCTGGGAAGCAATATCTGTTACTTTCATATCAAGCCCCCTTCCTTGAGGCACCCTGTTTTGGTTCTTCTTATCTCTTTTTCAATAAATGAGAAAATTTTTTCAGTTAATTTATAGATCGGCACTTCTGCTGCAGACTTTAACAAAAAAACATTCTTTTTTCATCATCTGATATCCGGGATTTCGTTCCCGCCCTCCCCGACAATTCAGATCTCTTATCCAAAAGAAACGGGGGGAGAACCGCAGTGCAGATCCTTAGAAAATCGTTGTCATTTATTTATTTGATTTAAGAATTATCAGATGGTAATTTGGCCTGAATAAATGGAGATTCCGCTTTTCCCACTCCACCCCTGAACCTTGTATTTTTTTCAAGAATCATTACTGCCCGGTTATTTTCAGCCTCACTATATCGGCACACCTCCTTTACAGCTTCACTATTTTTTGAATACCAATCAATGGAAAATGACCAAACTATATACCTGATCGACGGCCACGCATACATATACAGGGCCTACCACGCCATTTCACCGCTTTCCAACAGCCAAGGGCAACCAACCCATGCCGTCTACGGATTTTTGAATATCCTCCGGAGAGTAATCAAGGAAAAATCCCCCAAGTACCTGGCCATAGCTTTTGATGCCAAAGGCCCCACTTTTCGGCACACAATCTATGAAGATTACAAGGCAAACCGCCCTCCCCAGCCGGAAGATCTGCCCCCCCAGATTCCCTATATTAAAATGATTGTCAGAGGGTATAACATACCTATTCTGGAACAAGAGGGCATGGAGGCAGATGATTTGCTGGCTTCGGTCGCCACCCACTTCAGCGACAAGGGTGAAAAGGTCGTCATCATCTCAGGCGACAAGGACCTCCTGCAGCTTGTGGATAACAATACCATAATATGGGAGCCGATGAAAAATCAGCTCATTGACCGTGCAAAGGTCAATGAGCAGTATCTGGTCGAACCAGGGCAGATTCTCGATCTCTTCAGCCTGATGGGTGATTCTTCCGACAACATACCCGGTGTTCCTGGGGTCGGCAAAAAGACGGCAATAAAATTGATCGACCAGTTCTCCAACATCGAGAATCTCTATGAAAATATAGAGGAAATGAAAAAATCCAAGCTCAAAGAAAAACTGGTCAACAATAGGGAGCAGGCCTTCCTCTCCAGAAAGCTGATCCGGCTGAAAACGGATGCTGATATTCCCAGAGACAAGGATGATTACCGTATCCCTCCCCCTGATCAAGACATCCTTGCCGACATTTACCGGGAACTTGAATTTGATGCCTATTTAAAAGAGATGGCTTCCACTTCCTCGTTGGAAACCGATAATTTTATAATAATCCACACAGTGGATGACCTTGAAGAACTGGTCAATCTGTTGAGGGATCAACCAGTAATAGTCATTGACACAGAAACGAGC